>CAMCQD010000050.1 GCA_945876925.1 uncultured Dermatophilus sp. | reverse complement strand
CGAACTGGACCGGGGCCCGGACCAGGCTGGCTCCGCCCAGGCCGGGCGCACCTCGGTGGACCGGTTCTTGCAGACCAAACGCGGATACTGCGTCCAGTTCTCCACCGCGATGACGCTCATGGCCCGCTCGGTGGGCATCCCCGCCCGGCTGGCGACGGGGTTCCTGCCGGGGCGGTCCGAGGACGGTGCCCGCGTCGTGCGCTCCACGGATGCGCACGCGTGGCCGGAACTGTACTTCGAGGGTGTCGGCTGGCTGCGTTTCGAGCCGACCCCGGGAGTGCACGCTGGCCCGGCCCCGCAGCACGCGCCGGATCAGGCCGATTCCGGGGAGACCTCGCCGACGACGCCGGAGGGGACTCCCACGGCGGCCCCGAGCGAGCCGGAGGCGAGCGCGCAGCCGTCGCCATCACCGGAGCCCCAGCAGCAGCAGCCCAGCACTCCGCAGGACACCTCGGTAAGCCGCGAGTTCCCCTGGCAGCTGGTGCTGTACATCCTGCTGGCTACGGCCGTGGCGGCGGCCATCGCCTGGCTGGTGACGCTCCCCGCCCGGGTCGCGGCACGTGACCGGCGCCGGCGGCTCGCCGCGGCGGCCACGCCCTCGCAGGAGATCATCGCGGTGTGGGACGGGCTGCTGGAGCAGCTGGCCGACCTCGGGGTGAGGGCGGGCCCGGCCCTGGTGCTGCCCGAGCAGGCCACTACCCTGGCCCGCGATCTGGAACTGGCGGCTCCGGCGGAGGAACGGCTGCGCCGCCTGGCCCAGGCGGTGGAGACGGCCCGCTACGCGCCGGGCGAACCGCTCAGGCCTGCCGATGAGGCCGCCGGGGACGCGCGGGCCGTGCTGGAGGCGGCCCGGGCCAGCCGGACGTTCGGGCAGCGCCTGTCCGCCCGGGCGATGCCGGCTTCGGGCCGGGCCCGGGTATCGGCGCAGATGCGCGCTGCCGTCGCCCGGTTCGGGATCGCCGACCGGGTGCGCTCGCTCATCGCCCGGGTCCGCCGCTCCCGCTGATCCGCGCCGGTCGCCGGCGGCGGGGAGCACCGCGCTGAGCGGCACGGCGGCCGGCCCCGGGCATGCCGCTACCTCCAGACGTTCGCACGGTGAGGACGTGGGCATCTGGAGGTAGCGCGGGTTCCTGCGAGAGCGCCGCAGGTGGCGGGCCGCAGGTTCCGGGCCGGCTACTTCGCGTCGCCGGAGGGAACCTGAACGGTCATGTCGTCGACGTCGCGGACGATCGGCGGCTCCTTGATCCACGTCATCGCCAGGGCGGCGCACAGGAACAGGAACGCGGCGAACATCATGGCGTTGCCCGGGTGCGTGCCCAGGAGGCTGCCGTAGACCTTGCCGAAGGTGAGCGTCTGGATGAGCTGCGGGATGACGATCATCATGTTGATGATGCCCATGTAGACGCCGTACCGCGACGACGGGATCATCCGGACGGCCATGATGTACGGCACGCCCATGATCGATGCCCAGGCGATGCCCAGGCCGATGATCGGCACGAACAGCAGGTACTGGTTTGAGATATGCGGGAAGATGAACAGCCCGGCGGAAGCGAATAGCAGGCACACGGTGTGAACCCATTTGGCACCATGCTTGCGCGCGAATGACACCAGCATGAACGCGACCGAGAATGTCACGATGTTGTACCAGCCATTCACTAGGCCGGTCCAGGCGACCGCCTCTGAATAGTTCGGCCCGTGCGCGTCAGTCTGCCATACCGAATCCGCGATGGAGAGCGACACATACTGCCAGTACACGTTCATCGCATACCACTGGAAGAGATAGACCAGCGCGAGTTTCCTCAGCTGAACCGGCATCTCGATGATGGCATCCCAGATCTCCCGGACTGCGGCCACGAAGCCGCCCTTGGCCTTGTCGGCCCGCATCGCGGCGAGCTCGTCCTCGGTCGGGGGGATTTCCGGCGTGGTGAGCACGGAGACCAGCACGGTGCCGATGGAGCATACCGAGCCGAGCATGAACGAGGCGACCACCCAGTACGGGATGCCCGCGCTGGTAGCGCCGGTGAGCAGCGAGTCGAAGATGAACAGCGAGATGTTGGCCAGCGTGATGCCGAAGCCGGTGAAGAAGCTCTGCGCGAGGAAGCCCTTGGCCAGCTGCGACGGGGGCAGCTTGTCGGCGATGAACGCGCGGTAGGGCTCCATCGCCGTGTTGTTGCTGGCGTCGAGCAGCCACAGCAGCAGGACGGCCATCCACAGCGCGGACACGAACGGGAAGAGGAACAGGCACAGGCTGCAGCCGATCGCGCCGATGAGGAAGAACGGCTTCCGACGGCCCCAGCGCGGACTCCACGTGTGGTCGGAGAGCGCCCCGATCATCGGCTGGATGAACAGGCCCGTGATCGGCCCTGCCATATTGAGCAGCGGCAGCTCATCCGGGCTTGCCCCGAGGTAATTGTAGATCGGGTTAACTGCGGTCTGCTGCATCCCGAAGCTGTACTGGATCCCGAAGAATCCGAAGTTCATCAGCAGAATCTGCCGCATTGTCATCAGCGGCTTCTGCCGGACTGTCGTCACGGAACTCATGGTCGTCCTTTGCTGGAGCGAATTGTCGGCGTTGACTGATGCGGGCCGTTACCCGCGCTCCGGTCCATAGGTTCGCTCAAGATAGGTGGCGAGCTTGCCCAGCTCCCCTTCCCATCCGTCGCTGTAGTCGGTGGCGACGCTGGGGTCATACGGCCCCTGGACGACGCGCACGAGGGTGTTGTCCTTACCGCTCTTGGTGAACTCGACGCGCAGTTCCAGCGGCACGCTGGGGTCGACGCCGGGGGCGCCGGTGATGCGCTGCCGGGCCACGAAGACGTCCGGCACGAAGAACTCCGTGAAGATCGCCTCGGTGGTCTGGGTGTTCGCAGGGTCATCGTCATTGACTTTCACGTGCCGGTGCCGCCCGCCCGTTCGCAGGTCGCTCTCGATGGTCTCGACCGGGACGTGCCAGCCAACGGGACCGCGCCAGTGAGCCAGCTCGTCGGGATCCGTGAAGGCGCGGAACACCTTGTCACGAGAGTAGGGGTAAATACGTTCGACGACGAGGATGATATTCGCGGGCATCATTGACCTTTCAATCGTGCCGAGTCCGCGAGGAGGCCTTCCTCAACGCAGCAGCATCGTCCGTCAGCTCCCAGGTTGCTGTCAGCTAACGGTCACATTCTGGACCTTTGTCCATGACTAAGGTCCGGCAGACGACGAAATAACCTGGGCCCGCTCCGGCCGCGGCGACCTGCCCGGATCAGCCGGAGTCGCAGGTCAGCGGACCAGGATCAGGCATTGGGCAGGCTTGGACGACCCCACTGTGGCGAATATCACGCGGTCGTTCCCCCGGTGCTTCCCGCTGCCGTGAACCGTGCCCGGCGAGGCCGGTGAGCTACCGGGCAGGGGTATGTCGTATGACGATCCGGCCGTTGCCCCCTGGCTCCCCGCCGCCGGCGGATCCCGTCATCGCGTGGCAGCGGCTGCGCTTCCAGCGGCGGCGCCCCCCGCAAAACGGCCACCTGCATTGCCGCTGACAGCGGTCCCCGTCCGGCATGCGACCGCCACGGTCAAGGCCGCCGCGGAATTGGTCAGCCCCGTGCGGCCTCACCGGCCGCCCGCCTCGCCCGCCGCTCCGCCGGCTGGGCGTGCATTGCGTGACGGCGCAGGCGCGCACGAAGGAACTGCTGGCGTGAGCGACACCGCACGTCAGCGCCCCCGGCAGGATTGCCACGTCAGATGGATCAGCTCGCCCGGACCGGCCAGGTTCCGCAGGGTGACATCCGGATGATGACCTCGATGAATCCGGCAAGGTCACCACGTGGCCGGGCCAGCTTGGCGGCGTTGCCGCGTCGGCACCACGCTGCGGGAGGCGCCGACGGCCTTCTCGATGTCGTCAGCCAGCAGCTGGTGCCCCTGGCGGGCCTCACGCGCCGCGAGCTGCAGCGCGACCGGATAGAACGCCAAGTCATCACCGGAGACGAAAAAGGCGGCGAGCTAGCTCAGCGAGCTGCTCACCGCCTGGCTACCCAGCGATACCGGGTGCTTACCTATACCTGTCCTGGTGGAGCTGAGGGGATTTGAACCCCTGACCCCCTCCATGCCATGGAGGTGCGCTACCAGCTGCGCCACAGCCCCGTATCTCCGCCGCGATCAGCGGGACTCGTAGATGCTATCCGGAGTCGGCGCTCAACCCCAAATCGTCCCGGTCCGGGGCGGTGAGATTCCAGCCGCGCAGCCGCCAGCCGACAGCGGACTCCTTGAGCACCGCCCAGGCGCAGTTGCGCAGCCCGGTGAAGGTGGTCCAGACGACCCCGGGATCGAGGCCGAGCAGCGCCGCCACGCACGCCCGGGCCGTGACGCCATGCGTCACCAGCAGGGCGGTACTGCCCGGTGGCAGCTGCCCGGGGAGTTCGCGCAGCAGCGGGGTCACCCGCACCATCACGTCGCGCATCGACTCCCCGTCGCCGCCGCGCGGGGTGTCCACGCTGAAGGTCGCCCAGTCCGGGACGGGATCGAGCTGGCTAACCGGCAGCCCCTCCCAGGAACCGCTGGCGGACTCGCGCAGCCGCTGGTCCAGCACGACGTCCAGGCCCAGCCGGGTACCGACCGCGAAGGCCGTGTGCGAGGCGCGCCGCAGGTCCGAGCTCATGATGAGGCTGGGCCTGAGCCGGGCCACCCAGGGGGCCGCGAGCGCCGCCTGGCGCTGCCCCTCCTGAGAGAGGGGAATGTCCAGCTGGCCCTGGACGATGTCGGCATAGTTGTATTCGGTGACCCCGTGGCGCATGAGGACGAGACGCCGGGGAGGGCCGGCGGTCACGCCCATCCGGGCTGGGCTCACCGGGCTTCCTGCACCTGCACGTCGACCACCGGGCAATCCCGCCAGAGGCGTTCGAGCTGGTAGAAGTCGCGTTCTTCCTCGTGCTGGACGTGCACGAGGAGCCCGCCGAAGTCCATGAGGATCCAGCGCCCGCCGGCGGCGCCCTCGATGGTCACCGCCTTGACGCCCTCGGCGCGCAGGCGGTCCTCGATGCCGTCGGCGATGGCCTGAACCTGGCGCTCGGTTTCGCCGGAGACGATGAGGAACATGTCCGCGAGCGGGAAGCGCGAGGTCACGTCGATGGCCAGGAGATCGTGTCCGTGCTTCTCGTCCGCGGCGGCCGCGGCCATGCGGACGAGGTCGATGATCGAAGGGGCTGGCGCCACCTGGTCTCCTTCTGTGCTCACTCAGGCGGGGGGCTGGCCTGGCCCTGGCGGGCCGGCGGCAGGCCGACCGTGACGGCCGGTTCCTTGTACAGCCGGTACTTGGCGATGTACTGCACCACGCCGTCAGGGACGAGATACCACACCGGGGCGCCGTCACGCACCCGGCTGCGGCAATCGCTGGAGCTGATCGCCATCGCCGGGACCTCGGCCAGGCTCAGGTCGTGCGGCGGCAATCCGGCGGCTGACAGTACGTGCCCCGGGCGGGTGACGCCGACGAAATGGGCGAGCTGCCACAGTTCGTCGACGTCCTTCCACGTCAGGATCTTGCGGAGCGCATCCGCGCCCGTGATGAAGAACATCTCGGTGTCCGGGCGTTCCCGGTGCAGATCGCGCAGCGTGTCGATGGTGTACGTCAGCCCGGGACGGTCGATGTCGACCCGGCTGACCGAGAACCGCGGGTTAGACGCCGTCGCGATGACCGTCATGAGGTACCGGTGCTCTGCGGGCGAGACGTCCCGGTGGCTCTTCTCCCACGGCTGGCCGGTGGGCACGAAGACCACTTCGTCGAGGTCGTACCGGTGCTGGACCTCGCTCGCCGCCACGAGGTGCCCGTGGTGAATGGGATCGAACGTGCCGCCCATCACCCCCAGCCGGGTGGTCAGCGCGGGCCTCCCTCGCCCGCGGCCCCGGGAGCCTCGTGCCCGCGGCCGCCATGATGCGCGGCGGGCCCGTCGATCATGACCGCCGCGGTGTGCCGGAACAACCACGTGAACACCAGCAGCAGCAAGCCCACGGCGAGCGCTATCGCGCCGAAGGCCCAGGCCGGCATCGGCAGATGGTTGACGGCGTGCGTAGCCGGGGCGGCCACGGCGCCGGAGCATACGGCTGCGAGAGCGGACATGCATCTGAGCGTACCCGGGATGCCCGCGCCCGGGGCGCCGCAGAGCGAACCTGTAGTTCAGCGCGCGCCTGCCAGGTGAGCGGCACCCACGGTTGATGCTTAGGCTTGCTCCATGCATCCGGTTCTGTCAGTCGTGGTTCCCGTCTATAACGAGGAGGACGTTCTCCCCCTGCTGGTGGACCGTCTGCGACCGGTCCTCGACGGCACCGGCGTGCGTTACGAGGTGGTCGCCGTCGACGACGGCAGCACCGATGCCAGCGCGGTCATCATGCAGCGCATCCGGCGCACCTGGCCCGAATTCCGCATCGTCCGGCTGCGGGCGAACGCCGGCCACCAGGCGGCCATCTCAGCCGGCCTGGCGCGCGCCTACGGGGACTATATGGTGACCATCGACGCGGATCTGCAGGATCCGCCCGAAGTGATCGCCGACATGCTCGCCAAGGCGCGCGATGAGCACCTGGACGTGGTGTACGGCGTCCGGAACGACCGGAGCACCGATACCGCGTTCAAACGGGGCACCGCCCAGGCGTTCTACGCGACCATGCGCCGCCTGTCCGGCTCTGACGCCCCGGCTAATGCCGGTGACTTCCGGCTCATGTCCCGGGCCACCGTGGATGCCGTCAACGCCCTGCCCGAGCACCACCGGGTGCTGCGCCTGGTCGTCCCGGCGCTGGGGTTCCCCTCCGGCGAGGTGTACTACAAGCGCGCCTCGCGGGCGGCCGGCGAATCCAAGTACCCCCTGAGCAAGATGATCGCGCTGTCCGTGGACAGCCTCACCGCCGGCTCGATGGCGCCGCTGCGCCTGGCCACCTGGGCCGGGCTGATCGGCGTGCTCGGCGCGCTCACCATCATCATCTACGCATTGTTCTCCTCGGCGTCGGGCCGGGCCATCGCCGGGTGGACCTCGACCGTCATGGTGGTCTCCGCCGTCGGCGCGGCGCAGCTCATCTCACTGGGCATCCTGGGTGAATACGTCGGCCGGATGTACTCGATGATGCAGGGACGTCCCACGTACTTCGTGGCGCACGACACCGCCGGGGACACCGGCCGCGACTTCACCAGCGAGCTCGACGACGACGCCGGCCACCACGAGCACGAGCACCGCGAGCGCGACGGGCGCCACGAGCAGCAGGCCGGCCGGTCAGCGGACACCTCCCCCGCGCGGGCAGCCGACGCGGCGACCCGGCCGGGCGACGCTCACGCCGGGGCGGCAGCGGCTGAGCAGACGGATGAGGAGGCGCTGGCAGCCGCCGCCCGGATCGCCGGGGACGAACCGCTCCTCCCGGCCGGGCCGCCGACGCAGCAGCGCCTCCTGCCGGAGCAGCCGATCACGGCGGAGCAGCCGGACCTGACCGCCCAGGCCGTCCTTCCGGAGCAGCCGGCCCCAGAGGAGCAGCCCGTCCCGGCGGCGGCCTTCGAAGCCGCACCGGCCGTGCCGGATACCGCAGGCGCGCACGCCGAGCCGGGCACCGCCGGGGAGACGCCGGCGGCACCCGGGTACGACGCCCCCGGGGAAGAGACCGCCGGGGAGGACCATGCCGGACCCGCCCGCGAGCAGGCCGCCCCGGCGCAGGCACCAGCACCAGCCGCCGCCTCCCCCGCACCCGCGCGATACGCCGATGAGGACCGGTACGCCGGCGAGCGCGTGCCCGCCGAACTGGCCTCCGGCGGCTACGGGTACCCCGGCGAGCTGCCCCGCTCCGCCGCGCCCGCGGCCCCGGGCCGGCACGCTGCCGTCGCGGCCGCCGACCGTGCTGAACTGCACGCCGGGATCCTGTCACCAGCGCAGGCGGCCCAGGAGTACGCTCCCCTGACCGCCCGCGCTGGTAGTGACGGCAACGGCTCCGCGGGTCCCGCCCGGGTAGCGGCCGTCGTGGACGCCGAAGCCCGTCAGAGGGTGCGGCGCACCTCCGCGAAGAGGCTCACGCCCGGCAGCGACGACACCGGCAGGTAACGCTCGGCCGTGACGATGGCGCGCAACCCGAAGTTCACGATCGGGTTGAGTTCCTCCAGATCGCTCCCGCTGGAGGAACGGCGCCGCAGGGCAACCACCGGGCGCAGCAGCACCATCCAGGACTTCATCCACTCCAGGCGCAGGCCCGGCTGATCCAGCAGCTCGGTGAGCGTCTGGCGGGTGTACCGGCGCACGTGCGAGACAGCCACATCGTGCGTGGACCACAGCTTCGGGTCGGCCGGCACCGCGATGAGGAAGCTGCCGCCCGGCTTGAGCACGCGGATCACCTCACGCACGCACGAAACGTCCTCCTCAAGGTGCTCGAGCAGGTCGAACGCGGTAACCAGGTCCAGGCACGCATCCTCCAGCGGCAGCCGCGTGGCATCGGCGCGCATCACCGCCAGGCCGCGCTCCCGGGCGACCTCGGCTCCTTCAGGTCCGTACTCCAGCGGCGATACCTGCCAGCCGAGGTCACGCATGACGCGGGTGTTACCGCCACCGGCGGCGCCGATATCCAGGGCACGCCCGGGGGTACGGCCCTTGAGCATCCCGGCCAGCAGATGACGCCGCTCGCGGTACCACCAGTGGTCGTCTTCGAGAGCGGCGAGTTTACGAACCTCAGAACCTTCCATAGGGACCGATCCTGCCAGAGTCCGGGTCCCGGGTGAGAACCGCCCACGTTAGCGTGCGCACACCCACCCGGGCCCGCCTGGCCGGACCCGCCCGCTACGGCCGGATCTGCCCGTCGCCCTCCACGATCCACTTGGTCGTCGTGAGCTCCGGCAGGGCCATGGGGCCGCGCGCGTGCAGCTTCTGCGTCGAGATGCCGATCTCCGCGCCGAACCCGAACTGGCCGCCGTCGGTGAACCGGGTCGAGGCGTTCACCATGACCGTGGAGGCGTCCACCTCGGCCACCCAGCGCCGCGCCGCGGACCGGTCGCCGGTGACGATGGCCTC
>CAMCQD010000049.1 GCA_945876925.1 uncultured Dermatophilus sp. | reverse complement strand
CGCTGGCCCGGGCCCGGGGCATGGAGATTCTCGTGCGCCCCGGGGTGCGCGAAGTGACCGCCGGGGACTTCGAGATGGCCAATGACGCCGCGTCGATCCAGGCCTACCTGGGCACGATCTTCGGCGGAGACCCGCTGGCCCGCATGCCCGGCGGGGAAACCGGCGCAGAGGTGGCCGCCCGGTATGACCAGGTGATCGCCGAAGCCGCCGACCTCGTCGGGGACGGGACCGCGGCGGTGTTCTCCCACGGCGCGGTGATGCGCTCCTGGGCCGCGCACGCCGCCGAGGGCATCGACATCGGCTTCGCCAGGACGCACTGGGTGCCCAACACGGGCATGATCGCGCTGCAGGGCCGCCCCGGCGCGTGGCGGGTGGACAGCTGGGGGAGCACCACGCTGGGCGAGACGATCCCCGCCTGACCAGGCCGGTCCCGGGCATCGGAGCGCCCCAGCGCCAGCCTGTTACCGCCCCTGCCGGACCCCCCGGGGCACCCCTCGTACACCCCTGCGAAAAGGCGTGCTCCGCAACGCATCTGACTAGCCGACCGCTTAGCTTCCCCGGGCTGCTGCCGATTGGAGCCGGGTAGGCGTGCCCGGGGATGCCCGGGTTCCCGGCGACCGCATGAGGTCACCGGGCACGAGCGTGCCGCAGCGGCGTGAGGAGGAGTCAGTGCAGGACGTTCCCGGTACCGGTGCCCCCGGCGAGGCACCCGCGGACGGCACCGGCCCGAATCCCGCAGGTAAGCACCGCACTCCCGGTGCGCGGCCGCCGTGGATGGCGACCGCTCGCGTGACCGTCGTCGTGGCCGCAGTCGGCGCGGCGCTCTGCGGCGTGCTCTCCCTGGCCAACCAGCTCACCACCGGGGAGACGGCGCACCCTGCCTCTGCCCCGGCTGGCGGGTCCGGCACCGCCTCCGCCCCGGCTGCCAGCCCAGGCGCGGGAACCGGTTCGGCGCCGGGGACGGCTTCACCGGGCCGCTGGACCACGGCGGGCTCGGCGGCGTCCATGGTGACCGCCTTCGAGACCCAGCTCGCCTCGGCGGTCGATGGCGCGCTCATCTTCGCCGGCACCTCCGGGGAGAACACCGACAACACCCCGGTCGTCGTCCAGGGCGAATGGAGCAGCGCCCGGCTCAGCAACGGCCTGACCGAGCGGGAGAACAACACCCAGTCGCTTCGGGCAGGTAACCTCACGCCCCCCGTCCGGCTGCCCACCGCCACCACGACTGCCCGGATCGTGGTCAGTAACACCGACGTGCGACGGCTGCCGGTGCAGTCCGCTAAGGACGCCTTCGCGGGACTCGCGCAAGCCGACGGCCCGGCGTGCGCCGAGTGCGAGCCGATCGTGATCACCGGCGTGACCTCCACCACGATGCGGGTGAATACCACCGTTGGCCGGCTCACCGTCCCCGCCTGGTCGTACGCGGTGGAGGACTCCGAGGCGCGGATCGTCGTGCCCGCGCTCACCCCCTCGGCGCTGATCAACCCCGGCCCCGGGTACCGGGGCGAGACCGCCGCGGAGTTCGTGCGCTCCCAGCTGCCGCTGTGGCGGTTCTCGATGGGTGGTGACGGCCGTGTCCTGACCGCCTACCTGGACACCGGGGAGATCCGCGCCCGGGGCGGCTGCTGGCGGCTGTACGCCGTTGAGAGGGACTCGGCGGTTGCCGTGTTCGCGACGAGCGGACGGGGCATCCCGGCGGCGCCGTGCGCGTCCAGCTCCGGGCGCGTAACGCTGCAGCTGGCAAAGCCGCTGGGGGACCGGACGCTGCTGGACACGTACTGGAGCCGCGCGCTGGCCCCGTGAGCGGCTGACCTGCACCCGCGTCGTGTTCCCGGTCAACACTCAGGAAAGATCCCGCCGCGGGGCGGTCCGGTGTCGGATACTGCTCAACTATGACGGCTGGCACAAGGCGCGCACGCGCCCGCGACGGGGACACCGTGGTGGGCCGCGGCGGTTCACGCAGCCTCGCCAGCCCCGAGCTCATCTCTCCCAGACTGCGTAAACGGCGGGCATTCTCGCTGCTGGCACTCACCCTGATCGCGCCCGGTACGGCCCAGATCGTCGCCGGTAATCGTACGACCGGGCGGATCGCCCTGAAGGCGTTCCTCGGCGCTGCGGGCACGCTCCTGCTGGCGGGACTGCTGCTGTGGATCAGGCGGGCACTGGTCATCAACCTGCTCGCCCGCCCGCTGGTGCTGATCGTGCTGGCGCTGATCCTGGCCGTGCTGGCGATCGGCTGGGCATACCTTTTCGTCGATACGTGGCGCCTCACGCGGCCCGCGCTGCTGCCTCCCCCCACGCGCCGCTGGGTCGCCGGGGTGACCTCCGCGCTCATCCTCGTGACCAGCGGCACCCTCGCCTGGGGTGCCAACGCCGCCCGGATCAGCGCGGCCACCTTCGGCTCGGTCTTCAGCTCCGGCACGGTGGCCAGTCCCAGCAACGGGCGGTACAACATCCTGCTGCTCGGCGGGGACTCCGGCGCCGACCGGGTCGGGATGCGCCCCGACACGATCATGGTGGCCAGCGTGGACGTATTCAACGGGCGCACGGCGCTGTTCGGGTTCGCCCGGGACACCGAGAACATCAACTTCCGGCCCGGCTCGGTCATGGCCCGGCTCATGCCCGGGGGCTGGAACTGCGGCGACCAGTGCCTGCTCAACGCGCTGTACCAGTGGGGCCAGGAGAACGCCAGCCAGTTCCCCGAGGGCACTAAGGATCCCGGGCTGGTCGCCACCGAGGAGGCCGTCGAGTCGCTGTCCGGGCTGGACATCCAGTACTACGCGATGGTCGACCTCAAGGGGTTCCAGCGGTTCATCGACGCCGTCGGCGGCATCGAGGTCAACGTCGGCAAGGCTACCCCGATAGGCGGCGGGTCCTCGCCGGTCAAGGGCTACATCCAGCCCGGCACGCAGCGGCTCGACGGCTATCACGCCCTGTGGTACGCGCGCTCCCGGGAGGGCTCGACGAACTACGAGCGGATGGAACGCCAGAAGTGCGTCATCACCGCGATGCTGCGCCAGCTGGATCCGCGCACCGTGATCACCAAGTTCCAGGGGATCGCCGGGGCCGCGGGCAGCACCCTGGTCACCGACATCCCCGCCGGCCAGCTGGGCACCATGGGCGATCTGGCGCTGCGGGCCCGCTCGCAGCCGATGAAGAGCGTCAACTTCGTGCCCCCGCTGATCAACCCGTGGGAGTACGACCCGCAGGTCATCCGGGACACCGTCAGGCGCACCATCGAGGAGTCCGGTGAGGCGGAGCCGACCGGCCCGGCGGCCACCGCCGCAGCCTCGCCGCTGGCCGGGGCCGGGCCGGTGCGGCTCACCGCAGCCCGGCAGTGGCGTGGAACGTCTACGCTCGTCGCGGAAACTGCGGCTCCGGTGTGCTCCGTTCCGTGAGTACCGGATACCGGCCGCGCCAGCGAGGCGGAAGCGAGGGTGCCACAGCGATGGAACCAACGGAGGCAACCAGCTGGCCCGCCGTCAGCGTCATCATGCCGGTGCTCAACGAGGAGCGGCACCTGCGCGCCGCCGTGACGCGCGTGCTCGCCCAGGAGTACCCCGGCGGCATGGAGGTCGTGCTCGCCGTCGGTCCCAGCCGCGACCGGACCCGTGAGGTCGCCGACGGGCTGGCCGCGGGGGATGCGCGGGTGCGCGTGGTGGACAACCCCAGCGGCCGCACTCCCGACGGCCTCAACGCCGGCATCGCGGCCTCGGCCAACCCGGTCGTCGTGCGCGTGGACGGGCACGCCGAACTGTCCGAGGGGTATATCGCCACCGCCGTGAGCGAACTGCTGCGGGTCGGTGCGGACAACGTCGGCGGCATCATGGACGCCCAGGGCACCACGGTGTTCGAGAAGGCCGTCGCGTGCGCCATGCGCAGCAAGATCGGAGTGGGCAACGCCCGGTTCCACGTCGGCGGCGGCGCGGGGGCGGCCGACACGGTCTACCTGGGGGTGTTCCGCCGGGAGACGCTGGAGCGGGCCGGCGGGTACGACCCCCACTTCGCCCGCGCCCAGGACTGGGAACTCAACCACCGCATCCGCGAGGCGGGCGGGCTGGTCTGGTTCACCCCCGACCTGTCGGTGACGTACCGGCCGCGCGGGTCCTTCCGGGCGCTGGCGCAGCAGTACCTCAACTACGGGCGCTGGCGCCGGGTGGTCGCCGCCCGGCACGAGGGCACCATCAACCTGCGCTACCTGGCGCCGCCGCTGATGGTCGCGGGTACCACCGCCGCGGCGCTGGCCGGCCTGGCATGGCGCCCGGCCTGGCTCGTGCCGGCCGCCTACCTGGGCGGCATCGTCGCCGGGGGCATCGCCGCCGGAGCGGGGGAGGAGCCGGGCGTGCGCGCGCTCATCCCCCCGGTGCTGGCCACCATGCACTGGTCCTGGGGGATCGGGTTCCTCACCAGCCCCAGGCGGCTGCGCGCCCCGCGGGAGCACGCGGGCTAGGAGCCGATCCGCCGGGGCCGATGGCCGGCCAGGCGGGGAAGAGCCGGGGGCGCGCGGCGCGGGCGGGTGCCGTGCCGCAGCGGGCCTGGAGCGGGCACGCCAGCGCGGCAGGACGCCGGTGCCGGTCCGGGGCCTGCCCCGCGCTCACCTGCTAGGCTCGCCGGTTAGTGAAATCTCTCATGATCGTGGCGACCTCGGTCGCCACTGACGCGCGCGTCCTCAAGGAGGCGACCACGCTGGTCGCGGCCGGGCACACCGTTCACATCATCGGTAAGAACGTGCCGGCTGATTTCGTGCCGCCCGCAGGCGTGACGATCTCCTCGGCCGGCGCCTCCTCGGTGTTCCGCAAAGCCGGGGCCCCGTCGCTGTCCGCGCGCGCCCTGCCGCCGCATCTGCGGCTCGCCCGCTGGATGATGCTGCCCGCGCATCGTAACTCCACTTTCCGCAGGTTCGGGGCCGCCGCCGGGCAGATCGCCGCCGGGGTGAGGGCCGACGTGGTGCACGCGCACGATTTCACCGCCCTGGAGACCGGTGCCCGTATCGCAGCAGCCAAGGGCGTGCCGCTGATCTACGACAGTCACGAGCTGTGGGCGGGGCGTTCCCGCGAGTACCGGCCCACCCCGCTGCAGGACGCCCGTGAGCGCCGCGCCGAGGCGCTCCTGGGCCGGCAGGCCGCCGCGGTGATCACCGTCGGCGACGGGGTCGCCGGGGCGCTGCGGCACCGGTACGGCTGGCAGCGGATCGTCGTCGTGCGCAACTCATTCGCGCCCCGGACCGATGCCGAGCAGGCTGCCATGCCTGCGCTGCCCGACGCTCCCGGCGGGCTGATCTACGCCGGGCGCATCGGCGCTCACCGCGAACTGGAGACCCTGGCCGCGGCCTCGCCCGGGCTGGCCGGGCGGGGCATCGGCGTGGTGCTCATGGGCCCGGCGGACACCACGTGGCTCGCCGGATTCGAACGCCAGGCCGTGCAGCTGGAGCCGCCGTGCCCGCCGGATGAGGTGGACGCGCATCTGCGCCGGGCCGGGCTGGTGCTCGTTGCGCTGGCGCCGGGCTGGGAGAATCATCGCCTGGCGCTGCCGAACAAGCTGTTTCACGCGGTGCGCGCCGGGGTGCCCGTCGTCGCCTCCGACCTGGGCGAGCTGGCGGCGGTGGTCCGCCGTTACGGGCTGGGGACGCTGTATCGTCCTGGTGATCCGGCTGACCTGGAACGGGCCGTCACCGCCGCCGTGACGGACTATCCGTACCTGAAGCGCGCGGTCGCCGCGGCCCAGGCCGAGCTCAGCTGGGACCGGGACGGTGCCGCGCTCCTCAGCGTGTATGAGTCCCTGTCCGGGGCGGCACCGCCTGCGGCCGGAGCGATATCGAAAGCGGAAGGACGATCGATGACGGTGACAGATGCGCTCACCAGGCTCGTGCGCCGCGCCAGCTCGACGATGAGGCGCCCGCGGTGAGCACGGCTGCCGATGCGCCCGCGGGCGGCGCAGAAGGCCCGGTCCCTTCCGGCGACGGGACGCCGGCCTACCACTGCTACGAGCCGCACCGGGCCGGGCTGCCCGATCTGCGGGTGTACTTCCGCGATCTGTGGAAGCGCCGGGAATTCGCCATCGAGAATTCCCGGGCAGGTATGCGGGCAGCGAATACCATGACCTTCTTCGGGCAGGCGTGGCTCGTCATCAACCCGCTGCTGCTCGCGCTCGTCTACTTCCTGCTCGTGTCGGCGCTCAAGAACTCCGGGTTCAACCCCTCGCTGCTCGCCCACATCACCGGCGGCATCTTCGTGTATTACTTCTTCCAGGGTGCCGTGCTCACGGGGGCATCCTCGGTGACCGGAGCCGGGAAGATGGTCGTCAATACGGCTTTCCCTCGGCTGCTGCTACCGATTGGCGCCGTCCGGACTGCCCTGTACCGGTTTTTCCCGACGATTCCGGTCTATCTGATCTTTCATATCCTCGCGGGTAACCCGTGGACGCTCGCCACATTCGTGGCGGCACCGTTGTTCTTGTTCTTCCTGACCGTCTTCGCGACCGGCCTGGCCGCTCTCTTCGCGGCCTCGCAGGTGTATTTCCGGGACACCTCCAGCTTCCTGCCGTACATCATGCGGATCTGGCTCTACATCTCGCCGGTCCTCATGACCATGGCTGAGATCAGCCGGCATCACATCATGCGCATGCTCTCGCCGCTGAACCCGCTCTACTCGATCATCGGCGGTTATAGCGAAGCGCTGCAGAACGGCGTGTTCCCGCCGTGGCACATGTGGCTGCTGGCAATCGGCTGGGCCACGGTGTCCCTGGTGGCCGGTAGTTTCTTCTTCCTCTCCAGGGAGCGTGATTTCGCTGTTCGGCTCTAAGAAGAAGCAGGCGGGCCCGGGGCCGGCCTCAGGTGCCCCCGGCGCCGGCGGCCAGGTCACCCGCAAGGGAGCCTCGGGCGATGCCCGGGAGGCGCTGCAGAAAGCGCAGGCAGCGTCTGCCGAGCGGGCGGCCGCCGAATCCGGCAAGGGCGCGGGGACGGGCGCTGACCTGGTCGGCGGTATTTTCTCGATGCGCTCCGGCAAAGGTGCCCGGAAAGAGTCGATCCGCTACCGCGGCGAGGGCGAGCAGTTCCGCGACAACACCGGCCGCACCGACCTGGCGGTCTCCGTGCAGCACCTGCACATCACGTACCGCACGACGTTCGAGCGGGTGCCGACGTTCAAGAACGCGATCGTCCGCGCGGGCCGCGGCGAGCGGGCGCTCATCGAGGTCAATGCCGTCAGCAACGTGAGCTTCGACGTCCCCAACGGGACCGCGCTGGGAATCATCGGCGCCAACGGGGCCGGCAAGTCGACGATCATGCGCGCCATCGCCGGGATCCTGCCGCCCACGCACGGGCGCATCGAGGTGTGGGGCCGGGCGAGTACCCTGCTCGCGCTCGGCGTCGGCTTCAACGGCATGCTCTCCGGCCGGGAGAACATCATCCTGGGCGGGCTCGCCTCCGGCCTGAGCCGGGCTGAGGTAGAAGAGCGCGCCAATCAGGTCGCCGAATGGGCCGAGCTGGGTGACTTCATCGACGCGCCGATGCGCACGTACAGTTCCGGGATGTACTCGCGGCTAGCGTTCTCGGTCGCCGTGCACATGAAACCCGACATCCTCATGATCGACGAGGCGCTATCGACCGGTGACGCGACCTTCCGCGCGAAGGCGACCGCCAAGATGGCTGAATTGCGCGCCTCCGCGCGGGCGATGTTCCTCGTGTCGCACGGCCTGTCGAGCATCAAGGAGATGTGCAACGACTGCATCTGGCTGCACAAGGGCCGCGTCATGATGCACGCCTCACCCGAAGAATGCATCGACGCGTACACCGAGTTCGTGAAGGTCGGCAAGACGCCGTCGGCCATGGACGAACTCTGATCAGCAGGCGAGTGCTGATCCATGCCTGCCAGTTCATACGACGTCTCATTCGTCACCAGCGGGCACGACGTCGCCGATGCCCGGCTCCACCGCGAGGTCGGGGCGCTCGTCGCGCGCGGGTTCTCGGTTGAGGTGCTGGGGCTGGGCCGCGTCGAGGATGCCCCGCGATGCGAGCGGGTGCGGACGTGGCGCCGCCTCGGGATGGCCGGGAGGGCCACGCTCGCGGCCCGGATGGCGTCCCTGGCCGGGGGCAGGGTCATCGTCACCCTCGACCCCGACTCCGCGGTCGCCGCGGGCGCGGTCGTCATGCTGTCCGGGCGGGTCCTCGTGGTGGATGTGCACGAGGACTACGCCGCGCTGCTGCGCGACCGCCCCTGGGCGGCGTCGCTGGCAGGTGTCCCGGGACTGTTCGGGACGGGACTGGTCCGCTCGTTCCTCCAGGTCGCGAAGCGGGCCGAGCTGACGATCGTGGCCGACGACCACGTGCCGCCGCTGACTGCCCGGCACCGCCTCGTGGTGCGGAACGAGCCCGTCCCGGCACTGCTGCCTGAGCCGGTGCCGCGCGGGGAGCAGCCGCGCGCGGTGTACATCGGTGACGTGCGGGCCTCCCGGGGACTGTTCGCCATGCTGGAGGCGCTGCGCCTGGCACCGGCCTGGAGCCTGGACATCGTGGGTCCGGTAGCCCCGGCCGACGCCGGCCGGCTGCGGGACGAGCTCGCCTCCGGCGGCCTGGCCCGCCGGGTGCGCCTGCACGGGCGCCGGCCACCGCGGGAGTCCTGGCAGCTCGCCGCGGGGGCCTGGTGCGGGCTGGCGCTGCTGGCCGATACCCCCGCCTTCCGGGACGCCCTGCCGAGCAAGCTGTCGGAGTACCTGGCGTGCGGGATGCCGGTGGTCTCCACCGACCTGCCCCGCCAGCGGGCCTACCTCGGCCCGGCCGGGGCGGGACGGCTCGTCCCCGCCGGGGATGACGCCGAGGTCGGCGCCGCCGTCGCGGAGGTGCTGCGCGGCTGGACTGCGAACCTGGCTGCCCTGGACGCCGCCCGGGCGCGCGCCCTCCTTGCGCGCCGGCGCATCCCTGAGGCCCGTGCCTTCGATAAGCTCGTCCGCTTCCTCATGGGCAAAGGGTTCGGCTACGCCCAGGCCGCTGACGCGGTCCGGGCGCACCT
>CAMCQD010000048.1 GCA_945876925.1 uncultured Dermatophilus sp. | reverse complement strand
AGCTGGGGCCTGCGCTGGCGCGATCCGGCCTGCGGGGCGTCATCCGCGATCCGCGGCGGCGCCCGCCGCAGCTACTCGACGCGATCATGGCCGCGGCCGGGGACGGAACCGGGCTGCGCGTTTTCGGGCAATGGCAGCGGGATCAGTTCGGATGGCGGCGCCTGCGGACGGATTACACCTCGCAGCTGGGCACGTTCCCCTGCCCGGCCCTGGTGATTCACGGTGCTCGTGACGCGGCGGTGCCGGTGGCCTACGCGGCCCGCGCGGCCCGGCTGATGCCCGCAGCCCGGCTGGTCATCGCCGGGGACGCGGCCCACTGGGTTCAGCGCGACCAGCCCGGCCTGGTACGGGATGCCGTCGTGGATTTCGTCCGCGCCCTCGGCTAGGCGCCCGGCCGGGCAGGCGGCCAGCAGGCGCGGCTCGCAGGGACCGGGCCGGTCAGGTGCCGAATGAGAACGTGCCGATGAAGGCGTCCAGGGCGGCGTCCGGGTCGCCGCTGGCCCAGGCTTCCATCGCCACGACGCCGGTGTAGCCCATGTCGCGCAGCGCGATGGCCACGTTGCGGTAGTTGATCTCGCCGGTGCCCGGCTCACAGCGCCCGGGGGCGTCGGCGATCTGGATCTCCCCGATCCAGGGCAGCGACTGGCGGCAGGTCTCGATGAGCTGGCCGTCTCCGATCTGGGCGTGGTAGAGGTCGAGGTTCATCCGGAGCGCGGGTGAGTCAACGGCCCTGACCAGGGCACGGGTGTCCTGCGGGTGTGAGAACGGCGTCCCGGGGTGGTCGGCCGGCAGGTTGAGGTTCTCCAGCGTGAAGACGACGCCTTCCTCCTCGCCGATCCTGGCCAGCTTGTCCAGGGTGAGGGCGGCGCGGGCCCACATCTCCCCCGTGACGATCTCGGCAGGCTCGACGGGCAGCCCGGACTCGCCGAGCCCGGTGCCGTGAATGTTGAGCCGCGTGCAGCCCAGCACCCGGGCGGCTGCGATGGACTCGCGGGCCGAGCTGAGGAACGCGCTGATCCCCTCGCTCGTGGTGAGGTTGCCGGAGATGTAACCGGTCATCGAGCCGAACGTGGCCCCGGTCGCGGCCATCGCGTGCAGGTCCTTGCCTGGCCTGGTCCAGTCCCAGATCTCGACTTCGAGGCCGCGGGAGGCGATCCGCTCGATGCGGTCCAGCAGGGGCAGCCCGGTGAAGATCATCTCGGCGCAGGCGGCCAGGGTGAAGGGGCTGGTGGCGTTCATGGGCGGGCCTCCTCGTCTCGGACCGGGCGGGCTCCGGCTGGGGATGTGACCGGGCGTCCTGCGGATGCAGTCGCCGCGGCGGCGTATTGCGGGCAGGGCCGGCCCGGCTCACCCAGGCTAGCCGGGGCAGACGGCAGCTCACCCGGACAGTGCCCGGTTCACCTCCGCCCAGAGGACGTCGTTGCGGCCCCAGACCGGGTCGAAGATCTGCACGCGCCACATCGCGTCCAGGGCTGCGTCCAGTCCGGGGTCGCCGTTGCGGTAGTAATCGAGGTCGTCGGGGAAGGAACGGCCGACGAAGGTGCACGGCTCACCGTCGCTGATCGTGACGACTATCGTGGACGAAGAATCATCCTCCGGGGTGAGAGTGATGACCACGAGGCCGGTCAGCAGCAAGCCAGATTCTAAGGTGAGCGCCGTTTCCTCGCTGCAAGCCCCGTCCACGTAGGCGCGCTGGAAGTTACCCGCATGCTCCTCCATCAGGCCTGGCTGAGAACTCATCGTCAGGAAACCGGCGCGGTTCATACCGGCCAGGGAGCCGATCAGCCCGGAAGTTTCCTCAGCAGGGGGAGAATAATGTGAAGGGCTCTTATCGAGACGTCCTTCGAGAAAGTCAATCGTCGCCTCAGTGAGGTCGTCCCACGAGCGCGCTGCCAGCCACGGACTCGTCCGGTTCATAACTGTCACAATGCATCTAACTGCGGCGAGGCAGGCCGGGTTCCGGTCAGTGACGAACGTCGCTTTCCTCCGGCAGCCTGGGGCACCGGAGGGCATCCGCGCCTGCGACCGGGAGCGCGGCACGCGGTACGCCTCCGGGAGCCTGCGAGGAAATCCCGCCGCTGGCCCGCTGCGGCGCCGCAGCCCGGGCGAGGATGCGGGACTGCCCCCGCCCTGCACCACCCCGGCGGGGGAAGGTGCGGGTACGGCCGGGCCCGCCCGCGAACGGCGAACTGGCCCGCCGCTCAGCCCCGCCGGCTCCGGCGGTAAGCCGACGGCGTGGTTCCGATCTCCTGGCGGAACCGCCGGTTGAAGTTCGAGGAATTTCCGTAACCGCACTCGCCCTGAATCCGGGAGACCGGCAGATCGGTATAGGTCAGAAGATGGCAAGCGCGCGCGATGCGCAGCCGGCGCACCAGGTCCGAGAAGCTTATGCCCGCGGTGCGGTGAAAGAACCGGGAAAACGCGGCCGGGGTCATGCTGACGGCGCCGGCCACATCTTCCAGGAGGATCTCCCCGCTGAGCCGGGAAGTGACATAGTCGAGGGTGATGTTGATGCGCCGCGCCGTGTCCGGTGCCAGATCGGGCGAATACCCCGGAGCCACGACCGTCGCCCACTCCGCTGGCGGGGCCTCGGCGAAGACGGCGAGCAGGGCGATCACATCAGCTAGCCGCCGCATCGGCGAGTGCCCGCCCATCTCCTCCAGCAATAGCGCGGCCCGGCGGGCCGAATTCCCGCTCAGGACCAGCCCGTACCGGGCACGGTCCAGCACCGTGGAGATCCGCGCCGCCTCCGGGAACCGCCCGGCCAGGGTGAGCAGCAGCTCGGGCCGGACCTGGCAGACGATGTCACGCTCGGGCAGCGTCTCGCCTGGCCCCAGATCGGACAGCCAGTTGTGCGGCAGGCCCCCGCCGACGAGGGAGACCTGGCCCGGGCCGAACGGCACCAGCGCCTCACCAGCCATCATGTGCCCCGTCCCGCTCCGGATGAGATGGAACTCCGCCTCGGGATGGTGATGCCATCGGGCCAGCGGATGCGGGTATCCGTGCGCATGCCAGCGCACCGCAGCCCCCGGCTGCGGCACGATCACCTCAAGGACGCCCCTGTCAGCACGGGCGGCGGGCGCACGGCTGCCGTTTCGTTCAGCGCTGCCGTGGCCCGCCATCTCGCCACCTTCCCCGCGCATACCCGTCGCTACCGGGGCTGATCGACGGTGATCTGGATCTTCACGTCTCCGGGGCGGCCCTCAGCGACCCGGTCGAAGGCTGCCACGGCGTCGTCCATCGGGTAGGTGTGCGTGATGAACGGCGCGAGGTCGATCTTGCCGGCGGCGACCAGGCTGATCGCCCGCTGGTAGGCGTTCGCGTACCGGAATACGGTCTCGACGCGGGTCTCCCGGGCCTGCGTCTCGGTCACGTCGACCGGCACCGGGTCAACCGGGATCCCGACCAGCACCGTGCGGTTGCCGGGTGCGCCCAGCTGCCACAGGGTGTCGTACGCCTGCGGCGCGCCGGAGGCCTCGAAGACCACGTCCGCTCCCCAGCCGCCGGTGCGTTCCGCGACCACTCGCAGCAGGTCCTGGGATCGCAGGTCGACCGGAACCACTCCCGGGATCGCCGCGGCCAGTTCTAGCTTGACTGGCGAGATATCGCTGATGAGCACGGTCGAGGCCCCTCCGGCGAGCACGGCTGCGGCGGTGAGCAGGCCGATGGTGCCGCAACCAGTGACTACGGCCACATCGCCTGGCCGGATCTGCGCCTTAGCCGCGGCATGCATGCCCACGGCGAGCGGCTCCAGCAGGGCACCTTCCCCGAAGCTCACCGAAGCGGGCAGGCGGTAGGTGAAGGCAGCCGGGTGAATCACCTGCTCGACCAGGCAGCCATCGACCGGTGGCGTGGCCCAGAACCGCACGGCGGGGTCGACGTTGTACATCCCCAGGCGCGCGGCCCGCGAGGACAGGTCCGGGATGCCAGGTTCCATGGCAACCCGGTCGCCCACCGCGAATCCGCTCACCCCGGCGCCGACCTCGAGCACGGTGCCGGACGCTTCATGGCCCAGGATCATCGGTTCCCGCACCACGTACCGCCCGATCCGGCCGTGCGTGTAGTAGTGGACGTCGGAACCGCAGATCCCCACCGTGTGCGGGGCGATGCGCAGCTCGCCCGGGCCGCAGGCAAGGTCACCGGGAACCTCGCGGACGCGGATCTCGTGCTGCTTTTCCAGAACGACGGCTTTCATGTCACTGCTCCTTTGCAGATGTGTTCTACCGGATGTGGCCTGACAGGTGAATGCGCGCGGCGAGGGGCGGCGTGCGCGACGGGCGGGACGGTGCTTGCCGGGTGCCGCTCCGCTCACCGGGCCGCGAGGCCGCTCCCAGCCGGTGTCCCCGCGGGAAGCCGGCGCCCCTGGGGAGTGAAACCAGGCTGGGGCGGGCGGATGAAGACGGTGATGAGGGATCCGGCGAGGTAGAGCCCCGCATATGCCCAGCACACCCCGCCGAAACCGACGAACGGGAGTAGCACGGTCGCGATACCGGGACCGAAGAAAGTGGTCAGGCCAGAGGCGAGGTTGTGCGCCGAGATAGCCGCTCCCCTGTGCTCAGGGGCAATGGCCGGGAAGATCGCGCCCATCGGGACGAAAGCGGTGAATCCGAGGCCGAGCAGCGTGGCAGCGGCCAGCATCAGCGGGACATTCCCGCCGTAGAACTGCGGAATGTAGTAGAAGGCCAGGGTCCCGATGGCGCAGAACCAGCATCCGTACCAGCGCATCTGGCGCATCCACCCGAACCGGTCGCCGATGATTCCCCAGAAGACGTTGCCGAAAACCGTGACGGTGAACATGACCGCCCAGATCCGCATCCAGTCCTGCAACGCGATCCAGCCACCGCCGCCGCCATCAGCGGAGGTAAGGTACAGCGGCATGATGACGGGGAACCCATAGAGCGTGAGATTGCAGATGACGCGCACGACGGCGGCGAGGGCGATCTGCCGGTTCTCGGCCAGGATGGTTGCTCCCCGTGCTAGTTCGCGCAGCTTGGCAGACCTGTCCAGGCTCGCTGCCGCGCTCTGCGGCGAGGCGGGCACGAGGGTGAAGCAGATGAGGGTGCCTGCGCTTGCCCAGGCTAGTGAGATCCACAAGGTGCGGTATTCACCGACCGCTGGCACGACGATGCTGGGCAGGTACGCACCGAGCACGCCTATCCCGATGGAGTATGACGTCCAGAACCATCCCATGGCCGAGGCGAGACGGGCGGTCGGCACGGATTGCGCGATAAGGACGACGAAGGAGTAGATGAACAACGGGTAAGACAGGCCCCGGATCGCATACACGGCGGCGATCAGGGGAAAGAACCCTAGCGGCAGTGCTACGCCGACGAATACCAGGTGCAGCAGCACCCACGAGACACCACCGGCGAGCATGACCCGCTTGGCACCGAACATCTCGGCCAGCACCCCCGAGGACCACCCGGACAGCGCAGCCATCAGCCCGTACAGCGTAAATACCAGGCTCGCCTGAGTCGCCTGGAATCCCAGATCAACCAGATACCGGGAGAGAAAAGTAAGCTCGAAACCGTCTCCGGTCATGAAAACGGCGATGGCGAGGAACCCGCAGGCTATTTTGCGGGGCATTCCGATGTCCATGGGTCACCTCATTGTGTCCGTGACGGCGTCTCCGTCGGCACTATGAGCCTCCCCTGGAAGCGCGCGGGAGCCCAGCGCTCCCCATGACATGAATCGGTACTTTGTTGCTCGCGGGCAGGTGCGCGCAGCCTCCGGGAAGCCGCGCGGAGGAGGTGACCTGAGCCTTCGGCGGTGAGCGGCTCCGGGCCGGTGCCGCTCACCGCCGGCGGAGGCCCGCGCCGCTGTTCGGGGCTTCCCGGCGGCCGGGGCCGGGGCGCTCCCGGCCTGCGCCCCCTGCGGCAACGTGACCGCGCCGCTAGGCCCGCCCCGCTCCAGCCGCGGGTACCGGCCAGGGCATCAGGCGCGGCCGGCCCGTGGCAGGGGACCGGCGGGGCAGGCGGTGCGCCAGCCGGCGCGAGCACGGAGCCCCGGCGGCGAGATCACCTGCGCGACAGGCGGGCTCGCCGCCGGGCCAGTTCCGGGCGAGGCCCGGCGGGGCGGGTCTCCGGGTTACCCCCAGAACCCCTGAAACTGCCTAGGGGTCACCTCCGGGTTCCCTCTGAATACTCGCCAGTAACCACTAATTTTGCTGGCCACAGGCCCGACATGAACTAATGTGAGACATGGCCTCAGGCCGAGGCTATGCCAGCGCCAAGCGTTCCGGCGATGAACTTCACTCACGCCCAGGAGGTACACCTGTTTCCCGGCCC
Organism: uncultured Dermatophilus sp.; assembly: GCA_945876925.1. Classification (GTDB taxonomy): domain Bacteria; phylum Actinomycetota; class Actinomycetes; order Actinomycetales; family Dermatophilaceae; genus Dermatophilus. The sequence goes on along the minus strand of CAMCQD010000048.1, from coordinate 2,786 downwards.
TTCCGCGAACCGCGCGCACGCCTAACCTATCGCGTCTCGCGCGGCACCTGAGCAGGATGATCCGGAAACACTCCTCACGCACAAAGACTCATCACCAGGCACGCAAGACGGCAATTTTCAGCATTCACAGGACGATTCGGTACGGAACCCTGCACGCCAGGCCACTCCAGCCGCGGGGGGCGCTGCGATCACCGGCACTTCCGCACCCGCAGGAATCGCACGGGCGCGCAGGGAAATGGTGTCTGCGACGCTGAGTAAGCAGTCACTTAGCCAAGGAGGCAGCATGACACCCAAGGACATCTTCTCCGCTCTCAAGGCGGGGGCACCGGACAAGGCTTCCGGAGACGGCATGAGCCGTCGTAACGTCCTGGGACTTATGGGGGGCGGGCTGGCTGGAACTGTCCTGCTCGTGTCCGGGTGCTCCACGGCGGAGCTCGCCAGTTCCAAGAACACCTCGTCAGCGCAGGCAAGCGGTTCGCCTTCCTCCTCCGGCGGGGAGAGCATGATCGCCAGCGCCCTGGCCGCCGAGGTCGCGAAGCGCTGGCCGCACGGTGAGACGGTGTGGCCCGGACTGGACTACAAGAAGCACAACATCGTTCTCATCAAGCCGACTCAGGATTTCAAAGCCGAGCAGGCGTGGCTGATCAACACCAGCGGCATGCGGGAGCTAAGCGCGAGCGAACGGAATTCCGTCGCCGTGCCTCCGGCCTTCGACAAGATCGACTTCGAGGGCATGAAGTCAGTCTCCTTGTCCACGACTACGTCGCTCAGCGCCTCGGGCGGTGCGCCGACCGACAGCACCGCCACCGCGGCTCCCGCTGACGGCAAAGTCGAGGACCTGTACCGCGTTGCCACACACGAGCTGGTGCACTTCTACCACCAGGATTCGGCGGTGGCGTCGGCGACCGCGAGCCGCAACACGGCCTACCCGATTGACCCTGAGCCCCGGTACATGCGGCGGATGCTGCTGCGGAACCTCCAGATGGCCTTCCGCGACCCGGCGAAGCGTGATCTTCACCTGGGCTATGCCCGGTACTGGCAGGACAGCTGGATGGCGAAGTTCCCCAAGGAGGCTTCCGCGATCCGCGAGTTCGACATTCGTGAAGGCACGGCCAAGTACATAGAGAACTACATGATGGTCGTCGACCCGTCGCTGTCTAAGGAGGCCCTGGCCGAGGCCCTGGCGAAGCAGTTCAAGGAGTCGGACTACTACACGAGCGTGGACCTGGAGTCCTACGAGCTCGGGTACGCTGCGGGCATCGTCATGGACCAGACCATGCCGAAGTGGAAGGAGAACTTCTACGCCAGCAAGAAGACTCCTGCGGAGCTGCTGCTGAGCTCGGTCACCGCCCGGAAGGAAGAGGACAACGCGGAGGTCCGCGCCGAGGTTGAGAAGCGGGTCCAGAAGGCCAACAGCGAAGACGCCCCGGCCATCAAGACCGTCGATGATGCGCTCAGCGACACGTCCATCGCCTTCCTGCGTTACTCGGGCAATCTGAGGCAGCTTCAGTACCAGGACTCCTACACCTACAAGGGTCGTGACGTGCTGATCAAGCCCACCCTGGAGCTGGCGGCCGAGGGCGGCACCATCACCGTGAAGCTTCCTGCGGTGTTCAACTCGGGCGACGCGGACTCTGGCTACATCGCGCCGCTGCCTAAGGGCTCGTACTCCTTCGCTGATGGGGTCCTCACCGTGACCGGGGACCAGGTAAGCGGGAAGGCCAAGGCCAAGAAGACGCAGGAAAGCGGACGCGAGGTCTTCACCATCACGCTGACAAACTGAATCAGCTAAGGCGGCGGCGCGGAGCGCTTAGACTCTCTCCGGCACCGCCACCCGGCCTGGCAGACGTCATACACTGACGCGCCCGCACACCGGGAACAGCTCACGCGTAGGCGGGAGGATCCATGAATCCTCCCGCCTACGCGCATACCCGGCAGCGCTCACGCCCAGGACGCGACAACACCCTGGACGCACGATACCCCCGCACCGTGAAGCGGAATGCCATCCTCACCCCGCAATGGAGCCCAGCCTTTTCGGCTGGGAAGGGACCGGCTACGACGTCACCGAGACCACGATCCAGGTCCGCGTCGCAATGGAGCCCAGCCTTTTCGGCTGGGAAGGGGAGGACAACGGGGGCGACGACTGATGGCGCAGTACTTGTCGCAATGGAGCCCAGCCTTTTCGGCTGGGAAGGGCATGCCACCGCCGCCCCACGACGATTGCCCCGCCCCGGTCGCAATGGAGCCCAGCCTTTTCGGCTGGGAAGGGTGACCGGAATTACAGTATTTCCGGTAAGCGGGTGTTGTCGCAATGGAGCCCAGCCTTTTCGGCTGGGAAGGGGACATGGCGTCCACGGTCAGCTTCCAGCTCACCTGCACGTCGCAATGGAGCCCAGCCTTTTCGGCTGGGAAGGGGGGTAGCCGCGGTCGCGGATGGTGCGGATGTCGCGGAGGTCGCAATGGAGCCCAGCCTTTTCGGCTGGGAAGGGCACCTGCCCAGCTCTCTGCAACATGTCGCAATCTTAACGTCGCAATGGAGCCCAGCCTTTTCGGCTGGGAAGGGGTGGTCATCCCCACCCCGGGGGGCCTGACGGTCCACTGGTCGCAATGGAGCCCAGCCTTTTCGGCTGGGAAGGGTGATCTCCAGATAGGGGCCAGCGGTGCCGCCGTACCAGTCGCAATGGAGCCCAGCCTTTTCGGCTGGGAAGGGCCGCGCCAACCCGCTCCGCAGCGGACTCGTGAAGTCGTCGCAAACTAGCCCACCATCTTCGGCTGGGGCGCGCGGC
>CAMCQD010000047.1 GCA_945876925.1 uncultured Dermatophilus sp. | reverse complement strand
GGCGGGTGCCGGTGGCCGGGGATCAGCGGTAGCGGAAAACGATGCGGCCGCGGGAGAGGTCATACGGGGACAGCTCCACCACGACCCGGTCCTCCGGGAGGATCCGGATGTAGTGCTGGCGCATCTTTCCCGAGATATGCGCGAGGACCTTGTGCCCGTTGGTCAGCTCCACCCGGAATGTCGCATTCGGCAGCGCCTCGACCACGGTGCCCTCGATCTCGATGACTCCGTCCTTCTTTGCCATGTCCTCCACGATCCTGGTCCTGTCACGCGGATGCGTGACCGTGTCCCCGGGGATCCTCCCCGGGGGGCGGCTGCGATCATCACGTCCCGTGGCCCGCCCGGCGCCGCGCGAACGCTACCGGGCAGGATCGTGCGCACGCACCGGCAGGCACAGCCCACCAGATGACGGATTAACCACGCGCGCAACGACATACGCACCGAACGCGCTCTCCGGGGCAAGCTGAGTCCCGACTCAGTTCTCAGAGTGTGACATCACGACGACGAAGGGCATCAGAACGCATGAGCCGACACACAAGTTTAAGGCAGAGCGATTCGCAGGCGAAATCGGCCCGGGGCGCAACAGGGGCCGCTCACCCTAAGGGAGCGAACGGCGCACCTGCCTTGGCCAGCAAGGCTTCTCCCCCGTCCAGCGCGGTGAGCACCCACAGCCCGCCGGGCGTGATCGCCACGGTGTGCTCGCTGTGGGCAGCCAGCGAGCCGTCCGCCGTCATGGCCGTCCAGCCATCGGCCTGCTCCACGGTCTGAGGCGAGCCGAGCGTCACCATCGGCTCGATCGCCAGGGTGGCCCCGGCCGCCAGCTTCGGACCCGGACCACGGTGGCGCAGCCTGACGTTGGGCACCCCCGGATCCATGTGCATTTCCCGGCCGATGCCGTGGCCCTCGTAATCCTCGACGATGCCGTAACGCACTCCTGCCCGCTCCCCGGCAGCCTCAAGATGGGCCTGCACCGCGGCGCCGATATCGCCTACCCGGTTACCCGGGCGCATCGCGGCGATCCCGGCACCCAGGGCCGCTTCGGTATCGCGCACGAGCGTGACCGCTTCACCCGGGGCGGCGTCCTCCCCGCCGGCGATGAGCGACACCGCGGCATCCCCGTGCCAGCCGTCCACGATAGCGCCGCAGTCGATCGAGACGATCTCCCCGGGGCGGATCACCTGGTCTCCCGGGATGCCGTGCACCACCGCCGGCCCGACGCTGACGCACAGCACATGCCGGTACCCGGGCACCTCCGGAAACGACGGGCGCGCGCCCTGGCTGGCGATGAAGGCACGGGCGGCCTCATCGAGCGCCCCGGTCGTCATCCCGGGGCGCAGTATCCGGGCGAGGTGCTCCAGCGTGCGCGCGACGACGAGCCCGGCGGCCCGCATCGCGACGATCTGCGCGTCACTTTTGAGTTCAATCCGCTGACGGCCGAACATCTATCCCTTTCAGCTGTACGCACGCCGGAGCACCTGCGGCCCGGCTCTCAGGCGGCCCGGCCGGCCAGGGCGGTCGCGATCCGATCGGCGACCTCGCCGACCTCACCCGAGCCGTCCACCGCAATGAGCAGGCCCCGGGCGCGATACACGTCGGTCAGCGGCGAGGTCTGCTCCCGGTAGATCGCCATCCGCTCCCGGATGACCTCCTCGGTATCGTCGGCGCGGCCCTCGATCTGCGCCCGGCGCAGCAGCCGCGCGACGACGAGTTCTGTATCGACGGTCAGCTCCAGCACGCAGTCGAGCGCCTGCGAGCGCTCCGCCAGGTACGCGTCCAGCGCCTCGACCTGAGCCAGCGTGCGCGGGTAACCGTCCAGCAGGAAGCCGGCCGCGGCATCATCGCGTCCCAGCCGCTCGAACACCATGGCACTCGTGATGTCATCGGACACGAAGTGCCCGGCAGACAGGATCTCCGCTACCTGGCGGCCTAACGGCGTGCCCGCGGCGATGTTCTCCCGGAACATCGCCCCGGTTGAGATCGCCGGAATCTTGAACGACGTTGCAATACCGGCCGCCTGGGTGCCCTTCCCGGCCCCCGGCGCACCCAGGATGATCATCCTCATCAGCGCAGTAATCCCTCGTAATGGTGTTGTTTAAGACGGGACTCGATCTGCTTGACCGTCTCGAGTCCTACGCCGACCATAATGAGGATCGACGTCCCACCGAAGGGAAAATGCTGGTTCGCCTGGATCGTGACCAGCGCGATGAGCGGGATGAGGGCAACCACGGCCAGGTACCCCGCGCCGACCACGGTGATCCGGTTGAGCACGAACGACAGGTACTGCGCGGTCGGCCGCCCGGCCCGCACCCCCGGGATGAAACCGCCGTACTTCTTCATGTTGTCCGCGACCTCGTCGGGGTTGAAGCTGATCGTCACGTAGAAGAACGTGAAGAACACGATGAGGGCCGTGTAGATCCCCATGTACCAGGGGCTCTCCCCCGATAGCAGGTGCGCCGAGATCCACACCACCCAGCCGGGCGGATCGGGGTTGCCCTGCTGGAACTGCACCGCCAGGCCCGGGAGCGCCAGCAGCGATGAGGCGAAGATGACCGGGATGACGTTGGCCTGGTTGATCTTCAGCGGGATGTAGGTCGACGTCCCGCCGTACACCCGGCGGCCGATCATCCGCTTGGCGTACTGCACCGGGATACGGCGCTGGCACTGCTCGACGAACACGACGATGCCGATGATCGCCAGCCCCATGAGGATCACGAGGAAGAACGTGTCCCAGCGGCCCTGCTGCTGGATCGCCCACAGCGACCCGGGGAACCCGGCCGCGATCGAGGTGAAGATGAGCAGCGACATCCCGTTGCCGACCCCGCGCTCGGTGATCAGCTCGCCGAGCCACATGACCAGGCCAGTGCCGGCGGTCATCGTCAGCACAGCCAGGGCGGCATTGGCGAACGTGTCGTTCACGAGGATGTTCTGGCAGTTGGACCCGGGGAACAGGGTGGCCGGATTACGCGCGAACGTGATGAACGTGGACGATTGCAGCACCGCCAGCCCGATGGTCAGGTACCGGGTGTACTGCGTGAGCTGCGACTGCCCGGCCTGCCCCTCCTTCTTCAGCGTCTCGAACCGCGGGATGACCACGGTGAGCAGCTGCACGATAATGCTCGCGGTGATGTACGGCATGATGCCCAGCGCGAAGATCGATAGCTGCAGCAGCGCCCCGCCGCTGAACAAGTTGGCCATGCCCAGCAGCTGGTTGCCCGAACCGCTGGCGGGCTGGCATTGCCGGATCGCGGTATAGCTCACTCCCGGGGTAGGAACATGTGAGCCGAGCCGGAAGATCGCCATGATGAAGATGGTCAGCAGCAGCTTGTTACGCAGATCCGGCGTCCTGAAGGCCCGCACGAGAGTGGTGAGCACTGATCCTCCCAACGGCGCTGGGCGCCGGTATTACGATCCGGGCCGCTTAGTCTCCGCCGGGCCGGCCAGCGTGATTCCCTCCGCCAGGCATCGGGCACCTCACCGGCGAACCGGACAGAGACTCTCACGGACAGGGGCGTTCACGGACGAGAACGTTCGCGGACGCAAGACGTTCACGAGTTGAGTCCTCAGCGACCATAACACCGCCAGATGGCCTGCGCCGACTCGGCACACGACACCGGCCTGGGGACAGATGTCCTGGTCAGCCGACCAGAGGGGATAAAACGGCAGTGGGAGCCCAGCCGGGCTCCCACTGCCGTCGCGTGCGTCAGCGTGCCGTCGTCACCGCTGGACGACAGTCGCGGTACCTCCGGCAGCCTCGATCTTGTCCCGGGCGGAACCAGAGAACTTGTGCGCGCTCACCGTCACCTTCACGGTGAGGTCGCCGTCACCGAGCACTTTGACGAGACGACCGCCGCGCACGGCGCCCTTAGCCACCAGGTCCTCCACCGTGACCTCGCCGCCGGCGGGGTACAGGGCCGAGATCCGGTCCAGGTTGATCACCTGGTACTCGACCCGGTTGGGGTTGGTGAAGCCGCGCAGCTTGGGCAGGCGCATGTGCATGGGCATCTGGCCGCCCTCGAGACGGGCCGGGACCTGGTTGCGCGCCTTGGTGCCCTTGGTGCCGCGGCCGGCCGTCTTGCCCTTGCTGCCCTCACCGCGCCCGACCCGGGTACGCGGCGTCTTGGCGCCGGGGGCCGGACGCAGGTCATGCACCCGCAGGATCGGGTCCGCGGTGCCCTTGTTCGTGGAATCAGCCACGATCAGTCAACCTCCTCGACGGTCACGAGATGGGCGACGGTGCGCACCATGCCGCGGACCTCGGGACGGTCCTCACGGATCACGGTCTGCCCGATCCGGCGCAGCCCGAGCGTGCGGAGCGTCTCCCGCTGGTTCTGCCTGGTCCCCACGACGCCTCGCGTCTGGGTCACCTTGAGCCGTGCCATCACGCCCCCGTCCCGGCGACCCGGGCACGCAGCAGCGCGGCCGGGGCGACCTCTTCCAGCGGCAGGCCGCGGCGGGCGGCGACCGCCTCGGGGCGCTCCAGGCCCTTGAGCGCCGCCACCGTCGCGTGCACGATGTTGATCGCGTTGTCCGAGCCGAGCGACTTGCTCAGCACATCGTGAATCCCGGCGCACTCCAGCACCGCACGCACCGGGCCGCCGGCGATGACACCGGTACCGGGCGCGGCCGGGCGCAGCAGCACGACTCCGGCCGCGGCCTCACCCTGGATCGGGTGCGGGATGGTGCCCTGGATGCGCGGCACCCGGAAGAACGACTTCTTGGCGGCCTCGACGCCCTTGGCGATCGCCGCGGGCACCTCCTTGGCCTTGCCGTAGCCGACGCCCACGGTGCCGTCGCCATCACCGACGACGACGAGGGCGGTGAAGCTGAAGCGCCGCCCGCCCTGGACGACCTTGGCGACGCGGTTGATCGTGACGACGCGCTCCAGGTACTGGTTGCGCTCGTCGTTGCTGCCCTGGCGGCGGTTGTCGCGGTCACGACGGTCGCGGCCGCCGCCTGCACGGTCGGAACCGGATTCGGTTCCGCGGCGCTGGGGTCCAGCCATCAGACGCTCTCCTTCTCACCGAAACGTGTCGTCGCTCGCATGCCTGCCGCCATCACAGGACCAGCCCGCCTTCACGAGCGCCCTCGGCGATAGCCGCCACGCGACCGGTGTACTTGTTGCCGCCGCGGTCGAAGACGACCGCCTCGATGCCGGCGTTCCTGGCGCGGGCCGCGATCAGCTCGCCGACCTTGCGCGCCTTGGCGGTCTTGTCGCCGTCGAAGGCCCGCAGATCAGCTTCCATCGTGGACGCCGAGGCCAGCGTGTGACCGGCGGTGTCGTCAATCACCTGCACGAACATGTGCCGGGTCGAGCGGGTAACCGCCAGCCTGGGACGCGTCGCGTCACCGCTGATCCGCTTGCGCAGACGGGTGTGACGCCGGGCGCGCGCGGCGGCCTTGCTCTTGCCGCGCTTGATGATCATCCCTGCCATCGCTTACTTACCAGCCTTTCCGACCTTGCGGCGGATCTGCTCGCCGGCGTACCGCACGCCCTTGCCCTTGTACGGTTCGGGACGGCGCAGCTTACGGATGTTGGCCGCGGTCTCGCCCACGAGCTGCTTGTCGATGCCTGCGACGCTGAACCTCGTCGCGCTCTCGACCGCGAAGGTGATCCCGGCGGGCGGCTCGATGACCACGGGGTGGGAGAACCCGAGCGAGAACTCCAGATTCTGGCCCTTAGCCAGCACGCGGTAACCGGTGCCGTGGATCTCAAGCTTCTTGACATAGCCCTCGGTGACGCCGGTGACCATGTTGCTGATCAGGGTGCGGGTCAGCCCGTGCAGCGAGCGCGAGAGGCGCTCATCGTCAGGCCGGGTAACGGCGATGGTGCCGTCCTCGCCGCGCGCGACCGAGATCGGTTCGCTGACCGTGAGTGACAGCTCGCCCTTGGGCCCCTTGACCCGGACGTCCTGGCCGTCGATGGCAACGTCGACGCCGGCCGGAACGGAGATCGGGAGTCGTCCGATACGAGACATTCTCGGTTTCCTCCTTCCGTTACCAGACGTAGGCGAGGACTTCCCCGCCGACGCCCTTCGCTTCGGCCTGCCGGTCGGTCAGCAGACCGGACGACGTCGAGATGATGGCCACGCCGAGCCCGCCGAGAACCTTGGGCAGGTTCGTCGACTTCGCGTACACGCGAAGACCGGGCTTACTCACCCGGCGGACGCCGGAGATGGACCGCTCCCGGTTGGGCCCGTACTTCAGGTCGATGGTCAGCGTCTTGCCGACCTCGGCCTCCTCGCAACGCCAACCCGCGATGTAGCCCTCGTTCTTGAGGATCTGCGCGATGTTGGACTTGAGCTTCGAAAACGGCATGGAAACCGTGTCGTGGTGCGCCGAATTGGCGTTACGCACGCGGGTCAGCATGTCCGCAATCGGATCTGTCATCGTCATTGGGCTCTCCGCCCTTCCTCACCGGGGTTTCGCACCGCGCCTGCTGCGGGGCCGACCTACGGTGTAGAAGTCTTCGTGTCGTAAAGGTCCGGTCTGCTTACCAACTGCTCTTGGTGACTCCGGGGAGCTCACCGCGGTGAGCCATCTCCCGGAGGCACACTCGGCACAGACCGAACTTGCGGTACACCGAGTGGGGACGCCCGCACCGCTGGCAGCGGGTGTAGGCACGCACCTTGAACTTGGGCTTGGCGTTTGCCTTGTTGATGAGTGCGGTCTTGGCCACGATCAGTTCTCCTTGAACGGGAATCCGAGCTGGCGCAGGAGCGCACGGCCCTCGTCGTCGTTCGTCGCCGTGGTGACGACGGTGATGTCCATGCCCCGGACGTGATCGATCGAATCGGGATCGATCTCGTAGAACATCGACTGCTCGGTCAGGCCGAACGTGTAGTTGCCGCGGCCGTCAAACTGCCGCGGGGACAGCCCGCGGAAGTCGCGGATCCGGGGCAGGGCCACGGTGACCAGGCGGTCCAGGAACTCCCACATGCGGTCCCCGCGCAGGGTCACGTGGGCACCGATCGGCATGCCCTCACGCAGCTTGAACTGCGCGATGGAGCGGCGCGCCCGGGTGACGACCGGCTTCTGGCCGGTGATCGCCGCCAGGTCGCGCACGGCGCCTTCGATGCGCTTGCTGTCCCGGGCGGCCTCGCCGACGCCCATGTTGACGACGACCTTGACGACACCGGGGATCTGCATGACGTTGCCGTAACCGAACTCGGCCTTAAGGGCGTCGCGGATCTCCTCGCGGTAGCGGACCTTAAGCCGCGGGGCGATGGTGGTCTGGCTCATCAGATGTCCTTCCCGGAGCGGACGGCGACGCGGATCCGGACGGTCTTGGTGCGCCCGCCCCGCTCGACGGTCTCGGTACGCATGCGCACGCGGGTCGGCTTCTTGGTCTCCGGGTCGACGAGGGCCACGTTGCTCACGTGGATCGGCGCCTCGGTGACGACGATGCCGCCGGTGCGCCCGGAGCCCTGGCCCGCACGGGTGTGCTTGGTCACCCGGTTGACGCCCTCCACGAGCACGCGGCTGGTCTGCGGGTACACGGCGATGACCTTGCCCTGCTTACCGCGGTCGCCGCCCTTTTCCTGCTTGCGGCCAGTGATGACCTGGACCAGGTCGCCCTTCTTGATCTTCATAGCGCCCATGGCCTCACAGCACCTCCGGGGCCAGCGAGATGATCTTCATGAACTTCTTCTCGCGCAGCTCCCGGCCGACGGGGCCGAAGATACGCGTTCCGCGGGGCTCGCCATCGTTCTTGAGGATGACGGCCGCGTTCTCATCGAACTTGATGTAGCTGCCGTCGATGCGACGACGCTCTTTCCTGGTGCGCACGATCACGGCCTTGACGACGTCGCCCTTCTTGACGTTGCCGCCGGGGGTGGCGTCCTTGACCGTGGCGACGATCACGTCACCGATACCGGCGTACCGCCGGCCCGAGCCGCCGAGCACACGGATGCACAAGATCTCCTTGGCACCGGTGTTGTCGGCGACGCGAAGTCGCGACTCCTGCTGGATCACTTCTCACTCCTGTCGTCGCGCCGGTTCTCCCCGTACCTGTGCCGGTCCCGGTGAGCCTTGCGGAACGGATTGTGGTCAGATTGGCGGCTGCCCGGCCGGGGGTGCAGCTCCTGGCCGCGGCGCCGCCGATGCGAGGCTCCTACTTGGCGCGCTCAAGGATCTCGACGACGCGCCACCGCTTGGTGGCCGACAGCGGCCGGGTCTCCATGAGGAGCACGAGGTCGCCGACTCCGCAGTCGTTCTTCTCGTCGTGGGCCTTGAGGCGGCTGGTGCGACGCATGACCTTGCCGTAGAGCGCGTGCTTGACGCGGTCCTCGACCTCGACCACGACGGTCTTGTCCATCTTGTCGCTGACCACGTACCCGCGGGCCGTCTTGCGGAAGTTGCGCGTCACGCTCTCGCCGCTCTTGGTGTTCGCCTCGGTCACGCTTCTTCACTCGCCTTCTCGACGCCGATGTTCAGCTCACGCTCGCGCATGATGGTGTAGATGCGCGCGATGTCCTTACGCACGGCACGCAGCCGGGCGTGGTTGTCCAGCTGGCCGGTGGCCGACTGGAACCGAAGGTTGAACAGCTCGGCCTTGGCCTTCTTGAGCTCTTCGGCCAGTGACTCGTCGCTAAGTTCACGCAGCTTCGCAGGAGCGAGGTCCTTACTTCCGACCGCCATCAGTTGTCCCCTCCTTCACGCTGCACGAAGCGGCACTTCATGGGCAGCTTGTGCATCGCCAGACGCATAGCCTCCCGGGCCACTTCCTCGGAAACACCGGACAGCTCGAACACGACGCGGCCGGGCTTGACATTGGCCACCCACCACTCAGGCGAGCCCTTACCGGATCCCATCCGGGTCTCGGCGGGCTTCTTGGTGAGCGGGCGGTCCGGGTAGATGTTGATCCAGACCGTCCCGCCGCGGCGGATGTAACGGGTCATGGCGATACGCGCGGACTCGATCTGCCGGTTGGTGACGTAAGCAGGCTCCAGCGCCTGGATACCGTACTCGCCGAAGGCGATCGTGGTCCCGCCCTTAGCCTTTCCGGACCGGGTCGGGTGGTGCTGCTTGCGGTGCTTGACTCGGCGAGGAATCAACATCAGGCTTCAGCTCCCTCGGGGGCGGCCGGAGCCG
>CAMCQD010000046.1 GCA_945876925.1 uncultured Dermatophilus sp. | reverse complement strand
GGGCTCGGCGCGGAATTCATCGAGCTGATCAACCCCAGGCGGTGGCCGGACAACGGGCTGGACGCGGCGCAGGTGCGCGAGGTGCGCCGCCTCAAGGCGCGGATGGAGTCCGAGCGGCTGCCCCGCGGCGCCGACCCGCGCCGGCACTTCAAGCTGGGCCGGGGCGGGCTGTCGGACGTGGAATGGACGATCCAGCTCATCCAGATGGAGCATGCCCGCGACCATCCGGGGCTGCGCACCACGCGGACCGTGGCGGCGCTGCAGGTCGCGGTCGCCGCCGGGCTGATCGGCGAGGCGGACGGCTCCGTGCTGGCGGAGGCGTGGGAGACCGCCAGCCGGATGCGGGACGCGGTCATGCTCTCCCGGGGGCGGCCGGGGGAGTCCGTGCCGGCCGATGTGCGCGACGCCGAGGCGGTGGCCCGCATCCTGGGCTGGGGCCCGGGCAATGGCGCGCAGGTGGTGGAGCGTTACCTCAAGCTGGCGCGGCACGCCCGCGACGTCATGGCCCGGCTGTTCTACGGGCAGGAGGAGAACACGTGGTGACCAGGGGAGATGAGCCTGTCAGGCCGGTGGCGCGCCCGCTGCGGGTGTACCTGGTAGACGACCACGAGATCGTCCGGCGGGGCCTGCGCGAGCTGCTCGAGCTGGAACCGGACGTGCAGGTCGTGGGGGAGTCGGCTTCCGCCGAGGAGGCGGCCCGCCGGATCCCCGCGCTGCACCCGGACGTGGCGGTGCTGGACGCGCGGCTGCCGGACGGCTCGGGGATCGAGGTGTGCCGCAGCATCCGGGCGGTCGATCCGCGCATCAGGGGGCTCATCCTCACCTCATTCGACGACGAGCAGGCCCTCGCCGCGGCCGTGCTGGCGGGGGCGTCGGGCTACGTGCTCAAGGACATCCGCGGCGAGGAGCTGGTCGCTGACATCCGGCGGGTCGCGGCCGGGCAGACCCTGTTCCCGGAGGCGTCCCGGCGCACCGTCACCGAGCGGTTCTCGTTTACCAGCCGCGATCCGCGGCTGCGCAGCCTCACCCCGCAGGAGCGGCGCATCCTGCGCTGCGTCGCCGAGGGGATGACGAACCGGCAGATCGGGGGCGAGCTGTTCCTCGCGGAGAAGACGGTCAAGAATTACATCACCACCATCCTGGCCAAGCTAGGCATGGAACGGCGCACGCAGGCAGCGGTATTCGCCGCCACGCACGCCGATGAGCTGCGCGGCTGACCGCCCCGGGCGCGCAGTGCGGCCCGGGGCGGTGTTGCCCGTCCGCAGGACCTTCGACCCTGACCGGCCCGGCCGGGTGCCCCAACGCTATGAACTATGACCGCGAACAAGTGGGATTCGGTCGCCTGGGGTGGCGGGCCGGTTCCCGATGTCGTCGTTGCGCTGTTCCCCGCAGCCTCCGCCACGGCGGTGGCCCGGGCAGCGGTGCGCGAGGCCAGCGCTCGCGGTGCCCGGCTCAAGTTCGTGCAGGTCAGCGGCCCGGGAGCGGAGTGCGGTCAGGACGGTCAGGACGGCTCACACGATGAGGTCACCTTCGCGGCGGCGCTGCGGGCCATGCGCGAGCATCCCCGGCTGCCGGTGACGTTCGAGGCGCTGGAGTACACCGAGCGGCTCGGTGACGAACTGGTCGGCCGCTCCGGGAACGCCGCCGTGCTCGTCCTGGGCACCAGCAGCGACGTGGAGCATCGCCTGGCGGCGCACTGCCAGCGGCACGCCCGCTGCGATGTGCTGCTCGTGCGCGACCCGCTGCCCAAGGCCGGCGGCGATGCGGAAGTCACCGCCCGCACCTCGTAGTCTGGGGCGGTGACGTCTCCAGCCGAGCCCGGCTCTTCGCCTCGCGCGGAAGGAAACCCCGTTCCCCTCGACGCCTCCCCGGCGGTCACCCGGGCCATCATCCGGGCGCTGAGCACGCTCGGTGCCGATCTCGACCTCGACCGGGTGCTGCGCCGCACCGTCGAGACAGCCTGCGAGATCACCTCCGCCCGGTACGGGGCCATCGGGGTGCTCGACGTCACCGGGCGCGAGCTGGCCGCGTTCGTCACGCACGGGCTCAGCGACCTGCAGAGCCGCCTCATCGGGCCGCCGCCGCGCGGCAAGGGGGTGCTCGGGCTGCTCATCAGCGAGCCGCGCACCCGCCGGATCGATAACGTGGCGGCCCATCCGGCCTCGGCCGGTTTCCCGGCCGGGCACCCGCCGATGCGGAGCCTGCTCGGCACGCCCATCCGGGTGGGTGAGCGGGTGTACGGGATCTTGTATCTCACCGAGCGCAGCGACGGGCAGCCGTTCACCGCGCATGACGAACGCGCGCTGAGCGTGCTCGCCGAGGCGGCCGGCCCGGCCATCCGTAATGCGCACACCCTGGCCCGGGCACGCAGCCGGGCCAGGTGGGCCGCCGCGGTCGGGGAACTCACCCAGACCCTGCTGGAGGGACGGCACGAATCGGCCGCCCTGGCCAGGATGGCCAAGCGGGCCGGGGAACTCAGCGGGGCGGTGTGCGCCTGCGTGGCCGTGCGCACCGAATCGGGTGAGCTGGTCATCGACGCGGCGCACGGCGCGGGCCCGGCCGAGCGGGGCACGGCAGCCGGGCAGGTGCTGCGGTCGCGGCAGTGGCAGCTCACCTTGCGCCACCGGGTGCCGCTGACCCTCATGGAGACCGCGCAGGACCGCCACCGCGGCGAGCTGACCGGCGAGATTCACCAGCTCACCGGACTGGAAGGGCCGCTGACCGCGCTGGTCGTGCCGATCTGCGTGGGTGAGGAGGAGATCGGGCTCCTGGTGCTCGTGTGGCCCACTCACGATGGCAGCCGGGCCATCGAGACGATGGACGTGCTGCCCGAGTTCGCCGGCCGGATGGGCCTGGCCCTGGAGGCCGGGCGGGCTCAGCGGCAGCGCGCCCGTACCAGCGTGCTGGAGGATCGTGAGCGGATCGCCCGCGATATGCATGACCACGTCATCCAGCGGATCTTCGCGGCCGGGCTGTCGCTGCAGGTGCTCGCCCGGCGTGGCGATGAGGCCCGGCGCGAGCGGATCGGCGAGCTGGTGGGCGAGCTCAACGAGACCGTGCGGGTGCTGCGTGAGGCACTCACCGGCCTGCACCGGCATCTGCCTGAGGGCGGGCTCGGCCCCGAGATCGAGCAGCTCGTCGAGGCCGCGGCGGCGGCGTGCGGGTTCGTCCCGGATCTGTCGCTGGAGGGGCGGCTGGGCGACATCCCGCCGGACCTGGAGTTCGAGGTGCTGGCCGTGGTCCGCGAGGGGCTGTCGAATATGGTGCGGCACGCTCATGCCACGGACGCCTCGGTCGCCGTGCGGGTCACCGACGCTCGTGGTCATCCAGGACGATGGCGTCGGGCTGGATGATGACGCCGAGCGCAGCGGGCTGGCCAACCTCGCCGAGCGGGCCCGGGCGGCGCGGGGGAGCCTGGCGGTGAGCGCCCGCCACCCGCACGGGACGATGCTGCGCTGGCGGATCCCGCTCGACTGACCCGGCGGCTGGTGCCACCGGGGGTGCCGGTCAGCGGGCCGGGGTGGTTCCCTCGTGGGCCGTCCGGCCCCGTAATAGACGAAAACCGGCTGCCTAGACTCGAACTCATGGCTGATGAAGGTTCGGGTGAAGGAGCGGCCCCGGCCATTGGCCCGCACCGGCTGGCCCCCGGTGGCCTTACTCCTGACCAGGAGGAGACCTGGTATTGCATGAACGGCCTGCTGAACACGCTCCCTTCGCTGCTGGATAGCCAGCTCCGCCAGCAGTGCGATGTGAGCCACTCCGATTACGTCCTGCTCTCCACCCTGGCGGCCCTGGACCCGCCGGAGGCCCGGATGAGCCGCCTGGCCGACCTCATCTCCGCCTCCGCGTCGCGGGTGTCGCATGCGGTGAAGCGCATGGAGAAGGCCGGGTTCGTGGTGCGGGAAGGCGAGCGCGAGGATCGCCGGGCGAGCGTGGCGAAGCTGACTAAGGCCGGTAAGCGCAAGGTCCGCGAGGGCGAGGTGGTGACGGCTGGTTTCCTGCGGGAAGCCATCTTCGCGGCGCTGCGCGAGGAGCAGATCGCCGAGTTCAACGAGATCGGCGGGATCCTCATGGAAGAGCTGGCTCCTGACAGCGCGGTGGCTGCCCGTCGCCGCTGTGCGCGCCGCCGGGGCCAGGCGGGACGCGCCGATCACGCCGATCATCCGGGTCAGGCCCCCGGCGGCGAGTAGCTGCGACGGGGGCGGTACCGCTGCGGTGCCGTCCGGGAGTTACCGTCATCTTCAATATTCTCGCATTCAAGTAAATCCATCATGACCTATCTTCGCACTGGGGTTGACGTATCCTCGGATGGCTAGATAGCGTGACGGCATATATTCTGAAGCGCAGGGGACTGGAGGCCGGTGTTCGCCTTCCCGGGGTATTCAGGGGCTGGCGGGGGGCTTATGGATTGCTTGCCGTTTTACCGATAATTAGCGCGGCGCCAGGTCCGTCCTTGAACCGGTGGGCTCATAGCGCAGACCCTGAGGGGATCTTTGAGAATGCGAGCCGGGGCAGGCTGGCGCAATCAGGGAAGGGGCGTGCTGTGATCGAGATCCGTGGAGTGACTAAGCGTTATGGTTCGGTGACGGCGGTGGAGGACGTGTCGTTCTCTGCCCTGCCGGGGCGGGTGACCGGATTCCTGGGGCCGAACGGGGCAGGTAAGTCGACGACGCTGCGGATCCTGCTGGGCCTTGACCGGGCGACGTCGGGTACTGCCCTGGTCAAAGGTCAGCCCTATGCCTCGCTGCGCTCCCCGCTGCGCACTGTGGGGGCCATGCTGGATGGAGCGGCTCCCCTGCCCGAGCGGCGGTGCATCGACCATCTGCGGTGGGTATCGCAGTCGAACCGGATCCCGGCCGCGCGGGCAATGGAAGTGCTAGAACTCGTGGGTTTGACTGATGCGGCAAAGGTCCGGGTGCGTAAATTCTCGCTGGGAATGAAGCAGCGGCTCGGGCTGGCGACTGCGCTACTCGGCGACCCCGATGTGCTGGTGCTCGATGAGCCGGTGAACGGGCTGGATCCGGAGGGGATCCGTACGATACGACGGTCCCTGCGGGCTTATGCCGAAGAGGGCAAGACAGTGCTGCTGTCGAGTCATCTGATGTGGGAGGTATCCCAGGCAGCTGATGACGTGGTGATCATCAGCAAGGGAAAGATCATTGCCTCCGGCCCGATCGGTGACGTGATCGGGGAGCACGAAACCATGGAAGCAGCCTTCTTCGCCCTCACCGGGACGTCCCCCGGGAGCAGCTGGTGAGTGCCGCAGCTGAAGCGCGGGCGGCCCGGAGCGGGGGGAGTTCGTGGCTGGACGTCGTACGTGCTGAGCTGACGAAGAACATCACCTCGCCCGCCGTGCTGGTTTTCGTGGTCCTGGTCGTGGTGGCGCATGCGGGGAGCCAGGCTATGCAGCTGGCTGATTTCCGGGCAGCGCTGGCCGGTATCGATGCGGCGGGCCGGATCGAGCTCATCCCGGGAAGCCGGGAGCCGGCGGTTCAGGTGTTCGAGGAACAGCTAGTGGCTCTCGTGTTCTCGTTCGTGATCGTGCTGCCGGTGCTCGGCGCGCTGGCGGGGGGGTGCTGAATTCCGGTCCGGTGAGCTGGGGATCAGCCTCGCTGCGGTTCCGGGCCGGTGGCGGTTCGCGGCGGGCAAGTGCGCGGCTGCCGCCCTGGCCGTGACGGGTGCGTGCGCGGTGCTGGCCGGATGCACGACGGTGCTCATGTTCCCGGTGGTCGCGGGCTGGAACCCCCTGATCCTGGTGTCACCGGCGGTGCTGGCCGGGTACGGGCGCGTGGTATTCGTGGCGGTGTGCCTGACGGTCATCGCGCTGGGGGTGACGCTGGCGGCGCGGCGGGCGCTGGCAGGCGTGATCGTGATCGGCCTGGTGTTCTTCGCAGGCATATCGCAGGTCCTGGCCCGGGTTTCGGGCCAGCTGGACGCGGTTTTCTCGCCGTATAGCGCGGCTCGGAACATGGTGTTCTTCTCCTCGCCCGCTCCCGTTGAGCCGCCCCCTGACCTCGGGTATGGGGCCGGCGGTGCTCGTGCTCCTGGCCTGGGCGGCGGGCGCTGCCGCGCTGGGCGGATGGGCCGTGTCGGGCAGGGATGCCCGGTGAGCGCGAAGCATGCTGGCGGGGTAGCGGAAGCTGGCCAGCTTAAGGCAGGGGACATCTCCTGGCACGGGGTCATGCGTGCTGAGATGACGAAGATCCTCACGGATCCGGTGACGTGGCGGGCACTGGCCTGGGCGTTAGTGGTGAATGTGGCGCTGTATGCCCTGGCGGCGTCGAATCTCAGGCTGGCGACGTCATCCGGGCCGCCTGCGCCGTTGTGGCGGATAGCGCCGTTGATGTTCGCGCCGGTGTACGTGTTCTTAGTGATCCCGGTATACGCAGCTGCGGGTGAATACGTGTCGGGGCAGATGCGGATCAGCCTGGCCGCCGTGCCGGACCGGCGGCTGCTGGCCGCCGGGAAGCTGGCCGCGGCTGGCTTGCTGGTCGTTCCCGGGGCGCTGCTGGCAGTGGGCCCGGGCCGGGTGATCCTGGCCCTGTCGCAGGGCCTGGGCCTCACGGCTGCCGCTGCTGATGTCGTGCGCTGGACGGTGGCGTATTCGCTCATGGCCGCGGTGGCGTATTCCCTGGGCGTACTGCTGCGAAACCGGGTGACGCCGCTGGCGATCCTCATCATGGTGCCGCTGATGGTGTCGACGGGGATCCTGCCGGCTGACTGGCTGGGGGTGATCAAGCTGATGCCCGACCAGCTGAGCATGAACATCGCCGGCGCCCCCTATAACGAGTCCGTGGCGATGCACCCGCCAGCGGCACTGGGGATCATGCTGATCTGGGCCGCCGTGATGCTGATCGCCCAGGCGGCCGGCGTGCTCCGGCGGGACGCCTAGGCCGGTGCCACCCTTCACGACCCGGGCGTTCCCCGCCGGGAAACCCTTCGCGGGAACGGCCCGGCGCGGAGCAGGAAGCCTGTCCCTTGAAAGGACAGGTGACGTCGAAAGACGCGGCCGGGCAGGCGCCCGGGGATACCCGCCCCGGGGAGGGGCGGAAAGGACGCCTGCCCGATACCGTGCAGGATCAGATGTCGTAGTACATCTCGAATTCGTGAGGGTGGGGGCGGAAGCGGATCGGGTCGACTTCGTTCTTGGTCTTCCAGTCGATCCAGGTGGTGATGAGGTCCTCGGTGAACACATCCCCCTCGGTGAGGAAGTCGTGATCGGCCTCGAGCGCCTCCAGCACCGCCGGCAGCGAACCGGGAACCTGCCTGATCTCCCGGTGCTCCTCCGGGGGCAGCTCGTACAGGTCCTTGTCGATCGGCTCCGGCGGTTCGATCCGGTTGCGGATGCCGTCCAGCCCCGCCATGAGCTGCGCCGAGAACGCCAGGTACGGGTTCGCCGAGGGGTCCGGGATCCGGAACTCGATCCGCTTCGCCTTCGGTGACGTGCCCGCGATCGGGATGCGGATGCACGCCGAGCGGTTACGTGCCGAATACACCAGGTTCACCGGAGCCTCATAGCCGGGCACCAGCCGGTGGTAGCTGTTCACCGTCGGGTTCGTGAACGCCAGCACCGCCGGGGCGTGCGCTAGCAGGCCGCCGATATACCAGCGCGCCAGATCCGACAGGCCACCGTATCCGGCCTCGTCATAGAACAGCGGCTTGCCGTCCTTCCACAGCGACTGGTGGGTGTGCATACCCGAGCCGTTGTCACCGAAAATCGGCTTGGGCATGAACGTGGCGCTCTTGCCGTGATACCAGACGACGTTCTTGACGATGTACTTGAACTTCATGATGTCGTCACCGGACCGCAGCAGGGTATTAAACTTGTAGTTAATCTCCTGCTGGCCTGCCGTGCCCACCTCGTGGTGCGCCCGCTCGACGAGAAGGCCGGCTTCGTCCAGGGTCTCAGAAATGCGGTCTCGCAGATCAGCGTAGTGGTCCACCGGCGGCACCGGGAAGTATCCGCCCTTGTACCGGGTCTTGTAGCCGAGGTTGCCGCCCTCCTCGACGCGGCCGGTGTTCCACGCCGCTTCCTCGGAGTCGATGTAGTAGAAACCCGAACTCGAACTGGTCTGGAAACGGACGTCATCGAAGATGTAGAACTCCGCCTCCGCCCCGAAGTACGCAGTGTCCGCGATACCGGTGGACTGCAGGTACGCCTCGGCCTTCGCGGCGATGTTGCGCGGGTCCCGGGAATAGGGCTCGTCGGTGAACGGGTCAACGATGGAGAAGTTCATGACCAGCGTCTTCTCCACCCGGAACGGGTCGATGAAGGCGCTTGAGATGTCGGGGATGAGCTTCATGTCCGACTCGTGGATCGCCTGGAAACCACGGATCGATGATCCGTCGAATGCCTGTCCCTCGGTGAAGAAATCCTCGTCCAGCGACTTGGCCGGCACGTTGAAGTGCTGCATGACGCCCGGCAGATCGCAGAACCGGATGTCGACGAACCTGACATCCTCGTCCTTGAGGTACTTCAGCACCTCATCGGGATTGGTGAACACACCAGCCTCCTGTCTGGGCCCTGACGGGCCGTGGTCAACGAGTCGGGCACAACGCTATCGGGGCACCGTTTCCCTGCCATCACCCGGGTGTTGCGGCGATGTTACGCGCCCCGTCGTTCACCCTAAGCTGGCCTCGTGGTCAAACGCGAGGACATCGGATCGTGGCTCCAGGGGCCCCCGTCCAGCTCTCCGGGAGCCTATCCCGGGGAGCGTCTCGGGCTCCCTGAGGAAGGCCCCGGAGCGATGGCCCCCTTCGGGCGGCGGCTAGCCGCCCTGCTCATCGACGGGCTCATCGCCCAGCTCATCGCCACCGGCCTGCTCGGATACCAGGCCGGCATCGGCGGGCTCACGGTGTTCAAGCCGTTACTAGTCGTATTCGTGATGAACGCGCTCATGGTCTCCGCCGCAGGCTGGACCATCGGCCACCGCCTCACGGGACTGCGGGTGGAGCGCTGCCCGCGCGGCTACGCCGGGGCGTCGCGGGGCCTGGCGCGCTCACTGCTGCTATGCCTGGGCATCCCGCCGCTGATCAGCGACGCCGACCAGCGCGGGCTGCACGACCGGCTAGCCGGAACCGTCATCGTGCGCGCCTGACAGCACCCGGCAGGCCCGGCCCCGCCCCGATGCCGCCGGAGCCCGGGCGGGCACCGGGGACGGGCGGCCTCAGCGGCGCTGGCCCTTACCCAGCGAGCGGATCCGCTGCGGATCCACCCCCGCCGGGATCGGCGCCCGGGCCCGGCCCAGCGCGTGCAGCCGCCGGTTCACCTCGGTCACCTCATGCTTGGTGAGCGTGTTCTTCAGCTTGCCCATGCCCTTGAGCAGGTCCCTG
>CAMCQD010000045.1 GCA_945876925.1 uncultured Dermatophilus sp. | reverse complement strand
GGCTTACGCCACGGGCCGTAATTCGACTCCGGGAAGTCACGCATGTCGGCGTATTTGCGGCTGCGGCGCCATAACCTGGGCGCGAACGCCCGGAACCGGGACCACTTGCGGATATCCATCTCCATCGTGGGCCAGGCGAACGGGATGCGCACTACCTCGGCCCGCGGGTCGATCTGCTCCTCCAGGGAGGTGTCGGCGCCGGTGTAGTCGATGAACGTCTCCCGCGTGGCCGTGAGCACCGTGACGTCGTATCCCTGCTCAGCGAACGTATTGACAGTCGCAAGCGCCCGGTAGACGCCCCCGCCGCGTGAGGGCGGGAACCCCCAGGCGACATAGAGCATGTGCGGGCGGTCCCCGCGCGGACCGGCCGGCACACCGGCGGGAGCGAGCGACATTCCGTGGGTCTCCTTCAACTGCGCGAGTGGGCAGCGTGAACCGGATCAGACTATCGGAGTAAGCAGCAGCGCGAGGCGCGCTGCGCGAAGCCGCTGCTGGTCAGTAGTCTGAGTGGGTCTGCCGGCCACTCCCGACCAAGGAGGACGACGTGTCCGAACCGTCCGCCCGGATCCAGCCCAGTGCCGATGTCGCTGAGAATGCCCAGCTCGGCGCGGGGAGCGCGGTGTGGCACCTGGCCCAGGTGCGGGAGGACGCCGTCCTGGGCAGGAACTGCATCATCGGCCGCGGAGCGTATGTCGGTACCGGCGTGCGCATGGGCGACAACTGCAAGGTGCAGAACTACGCCCTCGTGTATGAGCCGGCCATGCTCGAAGACGGCGTGTTCGTCGGGCCGGCTGCGGTGTTCACCAACGACCACTTCCCGCGCTCGATCACCCCTGACGGCACGCTCAAGCGCGGTGATGACTGGGAGGCCGTGGGGGTCACGTGCCGCCGGGGCAGCTCCATCGGGGCGCGGGCAGTGTGCGTCGCCCCGGTCGAGATCGGGCCGTGGGCGCTCGTCGCAGCCGGTGCGGTCGTGACCACGGACGTCCCGGCATTCGCGCTGGTCGCCGGCGTGCCCGCCAAGCGGATCGCCTGGGTTGGCCGGGCCGGGGAGCCGCTCACGCCAGCCGGTGAGGGGTTGTGGTCCTGCCCGGTCACCGGCGAGGAATACCGCGAAAGCGACGGCACCCTCCAGCTCGTGACCCAGCCCTGAACGCACGCAGGCCCTGCCCGTAACCGGTTACGGGCAGGGCCGGGCCTTTATCGTGCGCTCAGATCTTCCCGCTGGCCCGGCGAGGCTGCTTACCCAGCAGGTACCCCTCCAGGAAGCCCAGGCCCCAGCCGTAGTGGATGCCCGCGAACGCGGCCGGCAAGGTCGCCGCGCTGACCGGCTCTGAGGTCTCCCGGCTGTTCCAGGCCTTGACGCTCGCCAGGGTGACCACTGCCAGATACGGCGAGTACGCCAGCGCTGCCAGGCGCGGCTTGCGGGTCGCCAGCGCGGCCAGCGCTGCCGTGCCGGCCACTGCCAGCGGGGCCACCAGGTGCCGGGGGCGCAGCGCCGAGGGGCCGTTCTTGCGGACCATGAGCGCCTTACCCCGCCCGTACCGGCGGTACTGCCGGAACAGGTCGGGCACGTTGTCGCGCACATGCCACCAGATGTGCATGTCCGGGTCGAAGCCGATGGTGTAGCCCGCGCCCAGGATCCGGTGGTCGAAATCGACATCCTCGTTGACCAGCAGGTTCGGATCCCAGCCGCCGACCTCGCGGGCCACATCGGCCCGGTACACCCCGAATGAGGCGTGATCGGTCAGCTGGTATTCGGTGCCGAAGTGGTTGATCGAGTCCCCGATCGCGTACGGGCTGGACTGCACCAGCCCGATCGCGCGCCCGGACGGGGTGACCGAGATGCCGGTGCGGAGCCCCCCGACGGCGCCCAGCTGCGGGTCGGCCGCGAACCGGGCCAGGGCCCGCTTGAAGTAGTCCCCGCTGATGCTGGCATGCCCGTCGACCCGCGCGATGTACTCGCCCCGGGCGTGCGCGATCCCGGTGTTCAGCCCCGCCGGGATGACGACCTCCGGATTGTGCAGCAGTCGCACGCGCGGGTCAGCCTCAGCCAGGCGGCGCACGATCGCGGCGGTGTCATCCGAGGAGTTGCCGTCGACGACGAGCACCTCGACATCCACGCCCTCCTGGGCTAGCACGGACTGGACCGCGCCCTCCACGCTGCCGGCCTCGTTCAGCACGGGCATGATGACGCTGATCAGTGGGGACATGTCAGAGGCTCCGTTCCGGGTCGCGATGAACAGCTTGCGTACGTGCCGGGCCTGCGGTGCCGTTGCCGCCGGCCTCGCCGTCGTCGTTCCCGCCCGGCGGAGCATCCGGCTCCTCATCGTCCTTCGTGCCCGCCAGCTTGTTACCGGGCAGCGCGGGCGCCCACAGCGTGCTGAGCAGGAAGGCCGGGATGATGAGCGGCTGAGCCGGGGGCTGCAGGATGAGCATCGACGCCAGCACCGAGTAGGCGATCGCCGGCTCGATGGCCTTGACGTAGGACACGACGACGAGCACCGTCAGCAGCGCGCCCGCGATCAGCCCGTAGTCGAAGAGCACCTTGCCCACTGTCGGCACGAGCAGGCCGTGCACCCCGGACCCGTCGATGACGTGCCGGGACGATCCGGGACCGCCGCCGAACAAGGTGATCGCCGGCTCCTGGGTCCACTTGGGCCACAGGTACTCGTACGGCTCGAAGGTGCGCAGCGACGTGGACGAGCCTCCGGTGCTGCTCTCGGACAGCCGGGCGATGATCACCTGCCCGATCTGCGTCGGGATGACGATCGCGGCGAGCACGAGCGTCGGGATGACGTAGCGGTGCAGCAGCCGCCACTGCCGGAAGCCCAGCATGACGATGACGCCGACGAGCACGATGAAGAAACCCGACCCGGCCGCGGTGGCGATCATGCCCAGCAGGAGCAGCAGCAGCTTCCACGTGCGTGCCCGGGTGTACAGCGCCGCCAGGATGCACAGCCCGAGGATGAACGACATGAACGACGGCTCGAGGGTGAACCAGCCGTTGGACTTGTACAGCGAACTGCCGTAGTAGAGCGCGTACGAGGTGTTGAAGTCCGCCACCAGCATGTTCGACGGCAGCCACTCGCTCAGGTAGTCCCGGTAGGGGATGCCCACCATCTGGGTGCCGATGAACGCGACCGAGATGGAGGCGAACACGAGCCCGAGCGTGGTGATGGCCCGCAGCAGCCGCTGATACGTGGCCTGGGTGCGGTCGGCCATCATGAAAGCCGCCGGGAGCCACGTGACGATCCACAGCCCCCAGCTGTTGATGCTGACGAACAGCGAGGGCACCCAGAGTACCTGGCCCAGCGTCGCCAGGGCCGAGACCCCGCTGGCGGCCAGCCACAGTGCCGTGCGCCGGGGCTCGATGACGATGATGTGCGCCCGCCAGGCGAGGATCAGCCACAGCAATGTCAGCGGGGTCGACACCGAGATGTTCAGGTCCGGCACCGAGATCCGCATGAGGAAGAAGTTCGCGGTGAACAGCACGCAGATCCAGGTCACCGGATCGTGGCGGCGGTGGTGATACACCGGCGGTTCGCTCATCGCGTTCACTGGCGTGCGCGGCCGCCCGCCTTCGCCGGAGCCGTCCCGGAGCCCGAGTCCGGTACGGCCCGCACGCGCTGCTGCCCCGCCGGGGCGGGGCAGCAGCGGGCGGTCAGTTGTCAACGACGATGTAGGTGCGGTCACCGAACTGCCCGGAGAACTCGTCGAGCCACTCGAAGCGCGTCTTGTGCGGCCGGACCAGGACCATGAGCACGGCGTCGGGGTCACGGGCCACGCGCTTGACGATAGCGGTCGACAGCCCCGTCTCGAGCACGGTCGTCGGGCCGCTCTTGGCGCGGTTCGGGTTGGATTGCGAGGCGCCGTACTTGGCGACGTTCTGGGTGACCATGATGTCGCGCCCGGCGGCCTTGAGGCCCTCGGCGACGGGGTCGATCAGGCTGCGCACCGCGGCGACCGGGGCGCGCACGCCGGTGATGACGACGCGGTCCGGGGTGGGCACCTCCATGCTGAGCACGGCGGGCACGTCGCGGGCCGGGATGAATTCGAGGTTCGGGTACAGGCGGCGCATCTCGCCGAGCTTGTTCATCCGGCCGCGGCGGCCGCCGAAGAACAGCGTGAGCGCGGCGCCGACGAGCCCGGCGCCGACCGCGCCGAACACGATGAGGATCACCCGGGAGGTCGACACCACGCTGTCGGCGGTGGCCGGCTGGAGCACGGTCAGCTGGCCGCTCTGGGCGATCAGGGCGGACTGGCTGTCGGCCAGGGCGGAGCCGAGCCGTCCGACGCGCTGTGCCTCGGCCTCGGTGGAGGTCAGCCGCGAACGGGTGAGCAGCTGGCTCGTGGAGTCGGTCATCGCCTGCAGCTGGCTGTTCACCCGGGTACTGCTGACCGTGACGCCGGCCTGGGCGACCGCGTTGGTGTCCCGGACCGCCTGCTCGGCGCTCGGCGCGGAGACCTCGACCTGCAGGATGAGGGAGGAGGAGACGGCCGACAGCTTGGTCCGGCTGCGCAGCTCGGCTTCGGTGGTACCGATCTGCTGGGCGGCCCGGGTGTACACCTCGGAGGTGCCCAGCTCGGTGAGCGCGCTCTGCGATGCCTGGGTCAGGCCATCGCCGTTGGACGCGGTGGACTGGATTCGCAGCAGCGACGTCGAGGAACTCGGCGATCCCGCTCCGACCATGCCGCCGATGACCGCACCCACCAGCGCGAAAGCGGCGGGAATCCACCACCAGCGGCGCAGGGTCTCGCCGAGCGAGCGACCCCACGGATCGATGTTCGTTACGGCCAGGTTGGCCACGTGCATCCCCCTTCAGTCAATGCGTCGGTGTTGTACCGGCCGTCCGCCGCGCGTCCCCCTCGGCGACCTGGTCCGCGGGCGGGTTACCCGGGTCCCTCCCGGATTCCGCATCAGCGTAAACCCGGGGTCATCCGGTATGTCGTCCGGGAACCGGGCCCGTGCGATTCGCACGATCGGAGGGAAACCGCCCAGCCAGCTACCCTTTCGACGGCCTTCAGCGTACCGGACTGTGTCACCCGTCCAGCTAGGCGTGGTGGGCGGACTAGTCGCTATTGAGGCGAACGCCCTGGTGCGCATGGCGGTTCCTGCCTTGCGCCGCCCTTTGCGCACCCCGGCCGTGTGTCTGCACATAGTGCCTCTATATATATCCGGGGTGGCTGTGCGGCGGGCCCGTACGGCGGCTCTACCCTGGAATCGGATCCGGGCCGGAGCAGGGGGCGCGGCTAGTCAGCGCCGGGGGCGCGCACCGGTACCAGATCCGATTGATCGTGGTGGCATTCAATGCACATTGGTGCTCAGCAGTGCTTATCAATGGTCATCTGTGCTCATGAAAGCCCATCGAACGGAATGGCCCTGGCGGTGCGCATCCTCTTCCTGGCGAACTCCTACCCCAGCGCGGCAGCGCCCAGCTCGGCCACCTACCTGAGCGCGCGGCTGCGCTGCCTGGCGGCAGATCCGGCGGTGAGCGTGCGGGCGATGGCGCTGGTTCCCGGATACACCCGCCCCGCTGAGGTGATCCGGCGCGCCGGCGGAGGTGCCAGCGGGCGCGGCCTGGCCCTGGCACCCGGGGCCGGCCAGTCCCTGGGCTGGGAGGCGGTGCCGGTGCGCTGGGGCCTGCCGGACGTGCTCGCCGGGCGGCGCGGACGCCGCCCCGGGGCTGCCCTGGCCCGCGCCGTGACCGGGGTGCTGGCGGTCCTGGAGCGCCCCGCGGGCCCGGGGGCGGGCTGCGGCCGGGAACGATTCGACGTGGTGCACGCCCACGGCATGTACGCCCTGCCGGCGGGGGAAGTGGCCCGGCAGGTGGCCGCCCGCCTGGGCATCCCGTTCGTGGTGTCGATGCACGGCAGTGACGTCACCGTGGCCATGGCCGCCGGGCCGGCTGACGCGGCGGCCACGCTGGCCGGTGCCTCAGCGACCATCTACGTCTCCGGGGCGCTGCGGGAGCGCGCGCTGGCACTGGGCGCGCCGCGTGAGCGCAGCCACGTCATTCCCAACGGGGCCGACCTGGGCCTGTTCACCCCCGCCGCGCGCCCGGCCCGCGGGCCCGGTGCCGGGCCGAGGCTGCTGTTCGCCGGGAACCTGCTGCCGGCCAAGGGAGCCGACCGGCTCGCCGGGATCGTCGAGCAGGTCGCCGCCCGCCGCCCGGGAACCCGGCTGGTGGTCGCCGGGGACGGCCCGGAAGCCCCCCGGCTGCGCAGCCGCCTGGGGGATCGGGTCAGCTTGCTCGGCCGGGTGCCGCAAGCGCGGGTGGCCGAGCTGATGGCGGCGGCTGACGTGCTGCTCGTGCCGAGCCGCAGCGAGGGGTGGGGGTGCGTCGTCACCGAGGCCTACGCCGCCGGCACCCCGGTAGTGGCCGCCGCAGTGGGCGGGCTGCCCGAGGCCGTGCTCGACGAGCGGGCGCTCGTGGCCACAGCCGGGGAGCGTGACGAGCGCCGGATCGCGGCGGCCTTCGCCGGCCGCGTGCTCGACGTGCTCGACGACCCGCCCGCCCCCGGGGAGATGGCCGCGCACGTGGCCGGGTCCTCCTGGGAGGCGGTCGTGGCGGCCGAGCTGGCGGTGCTGTCCGGCGCCGTCGCGGGCAGGATGCGCCGATGAGCCGCCGGCGGGGCCGGCCCGGGCTGCTGGCCCCGGTCGACCTGCACGCTCCCGGCGGCGGTTCGCTCACTCGCCGCGGGATGATCAGTTTCGCCGGGCTGGCCTTCCAGGGCGGACTGCGGCTGGCGGTGAACCTGCTCATCGGGCGGGTCGCCGGGGCGGCCGTGCTCGGCGTGGTCGCAGCCGGCCAGGCCACGGCCGCCTTCGCGATCCTGCTGTGGCCGGCTACCAGCGGCCAGGCCGCTGCGCGTTTCCTGGCCCGCGCCCGCGGACGCGGTGACCCCGCCGAGATCGACGCCGTCGCGCGTCATCTGGGCCGGGCGTTTCTCGTGTCCACCGGGCTGCTGGCGGCGCTGAGCGTGCCGGTGTCCCTGGCCCGGGGCGTTGGCCCGGGCCAGGCCGCGTGCGTCGCGGTGTTCCTCGCCGGGCTGGCCGGGCAGCAGTACACCCGCGGCGTGCACTACGGAGCCGGCGCGGTCACCAGGGTGGTCACCTGGGACATCGGCCTGTCCGCCCTCGGGGTGGCCGGCCTGGCCGCGGCCCTGGCGGCGGGAGTGCGCGATCTGCGGCTGCTGCTGCCGCTGGCAGCTGGCTACCTGCTGCTCACCCTGGCGTGCTGGCCGTGGGGCCCGGGTCCGGGCACCGCCGCCGGGCGGGCGCTGTCCCGGGAGATCGACGCGTTCGTGTTCTTCGGCTCGCTGGGCACGATCGCCTCGGCGGGGCTGGTGCAGCTCTCGGTGATCGTGGCCGCCCGGCTCGGGGACGCCGAGGCGGGCACCTACTCGGCCGCGAGCAGCCTGGCCATGCCGCTGACCCTGCTGTCCGGGGCGCTGTCGCTGGTGCTGTACCCGAGCATGGCCGAGGCGTCCGGCCGGGGTGACGCCGCAGCCGTGCGCGCCCAGCTCGACCGGGGCGTGAGAGGACTGGCGTTCCTCGTGGTCCCCCTCGTGGCCGGGCTGGCGCTGCTGGCCCCCGAGGTGGTGGAGCTGGCCTACGGGCCGGGCTTCGCTGCCAGCGCCAGCCTGCTGACCATGCTGCTGCTGGCCGTGCTGGTCTCGATGATCGCGGTGCCGTGCGTGAACGCGATCACCTCCGGGCGCCCGCGCGGGATCGCCGAGACCGCCGCGGCCAGCCTGGCCGGGCTGGCGGTGGCGGGCCTGGTGTGGTCGCTGGCCGCCGCCCCGCACGCGCTGGGCGTGCACGGGGTCGCCGCCGGGTACCTCGCCGGGGTGGCTACCACCGGCGGTTACGCCATCGTGCGCGCCTGGTACCTGTGGCGGCTGCGCTGGTGGCCTGTGCTGGGCACGCTGGCCGGCGCGGTCGCGGGGATCGCCGCCGCTATCGCGCTCCTGGGCGGGTCACCCTGGTGGGCACGCGCCCTGGCGGCGGTGGCGGCCGTGATGGCGTGGCTGGCGGTCATGCCCGCCCAGCGGGGCCAGTGGCTGGCGCGGCTGGGCTTCCCGGCCCGGCGGGGTCAGCGCGCGGGCTAAGCAGATTGCACGTCGAACTCGAACCGGCTGCGATCGCCCCGGTGCCGGGCCACGAAGAACTCCACCGGGCGCTGCCCGGCGTCGAAGGTGACGCTGGTGAGGACGAGCACCGCCGGGTTACCGCTGATCTGCAGCCGGGCCGCCAGCTCATCGGAGGCGACCACGGCCTCGACCGTGCGGTGCGCGCTCACCAGCTCGATCCCGGCGTCACGCAGCAGCCCGTACAGCGAGGCCGTGGTCAGATCGGCTCCGGTGATCGCATCCCACACCCCGGCCCGCAGCCAGGTCGTGGCCCAGCACCACGGCTCGCCGTCGACGTAGCGCAGCCGGTCCAGCACGATCACCTGGTCACCCAGGCCGGTGTCCAGTGCCTTGGCGACCGCGGCGCTGGCCGGCTCCCAGTCCAGGCGCAGCACCTCGCTGGTGACCGTGCCGCCGCGCGCGGCGACCTCGGCGTGCAGGCCGCCCAGGGAGGTGAAGAACGTCTCGCCGGTCTTGCCGTCGCCGACGAAGGTGCCCTTGCCCTTGCGGCGCTGCACCAGGCCCCGGCGCTCAAGCTGGCGCAGGGCCTGGCGCACCACGGTGCGGGATACGCCGAATTCCTCGCACAGGTCGTATTCCCCGGGCAGGGGGGACCCGGCGGCGAGACCCTGCTGCTCGATGCCGCCGCTGAGGGCGCGGGCCAGCTGATCGGCCATCCGCTCGGCCGAGTGCTTGGTTACCCCTGAGCGCATCGCCTCGGTGACGCGCAGCGTGGAGGACACCGGCGGGCGTCCGCGCCGTGGCGGGACGCCGCCGTGGGCCGTCCCGCCGGTGAAGCCCGCCGTACCGGGCATCCTGGCCATCGCGCACCTCCGCAGCTCGTCCCGCCCGCTCCCGCCGGGGCGGAAAAGATGTGCAGACAGTCGGTGACAGGATACGGCAGGGTGAGGGGAGCCCGGCTCAGCGGTCAATGATCCACATGGCCTGGTAGGGGGCCAGGCGGACCTGCCCGCTGCCGTCGCCGGTCACGTCGAGGCCGGTGAGCGCGTCGTAGGGCCTGGTCAGCCCGTACTGGCCGAGCCGGTACGCCGGCCAGGAGGCCGGGCGCGGCGCGACATTATACAGCCCGACGAAGATGCCCAGCGGGTGCGGGCGGGACGTGACCAGCACCGCCGGGTCATCCACGTCCCCGATGTAGGTGCGCACCGAGGCGTGCAGGTGCGGCAGGGAGGCGCGGATCCGGGCCAGGCGGGCCA
>CAMCQD010000044.1 GCA_945876925.1 uncultured Dermatophilus sp. | reverse complement strand
TGGCAATGCGCGCCCTCGGCTCCGAGGTCGCCACCGTGGTGCGGATGTCCGCCCGCGATGTGCGCGGCTGGGTCCGCGGGGTGGTCTGGGTCGGCCGGTCCCAGGCAGTCGCCGCGATCGAGACCGGACCCGTCCCGGTCCAGCCCGGCATGGACGGGCTCACCGAACTGTGCAGCGATGCCCTGCGCGGCCAGGTGCTGGTCTTCACCCTGCCCCTGGCCCGGCTGCCGATGCTGTGGCGGTGGTGGGCCGGGCCGATCGAGGAGGGCACCGGGGAAGGCGCCGAGCTGGCGGACCTAGCCGATGTGGCCGCGATCGACCGGCGGGTGGGCGACGCCGCCGAGCCGCTTCCCGGCCACATGCCCGGGCTGGCCGCCATGTGGTCCGGCTACTGGCGCGAGTGGGCGATCCGCGACGCCGCCGCCGGCACCTGCCTGCGATACGTCGGGGTGCCCGGCCACGGGGTCTACGCCGAGCGGGCGGCGGGCGGCCGGGTGCTGTTCCGGCCCCGGCCCAGCGGCCTGGTCTGGGGTGACATCGTGGCGCTGTACTGCGGGCTCGGCCCCGTCCGGCTCGCGTCCGGGAATAACCCCCGCTGGTGATCGCAGTACGCTTTCGGGGTGACTC
This sequence comes from uncultured Dermatophilus sp., assembly GCA_945876925.1. Lineage (GTDB taxonomy): Bacteria > Actinomycetota > Actinomycetes > Actinomycetales > Dermatophilaceae > Dermatophilus. The sequence goes on along the minus strand of CAMCQD010000044.1, from coordinate 8,760 downwards.
TGCGGCTCTATGACACGGCAGCGCGTGCCCAGCGCGACTTCACCCCGCTCGTGCCCGGCAAGGCAGGCATCTATATCTGCGGCCTGACCACGCAGGGCACCCCGCACATCGGCCACCTGCGGTTCGCGGTCGCCTTCGACGTGCTCCGGCGATGGCTGGCCTGGGGGCACGGGTACGAGGTCACCCTGGTGCGCAACGTCACCGACATTGACGACAAGATCCTGCGTAAATCCGCCGAGCACGGCCGGCCCTGGTGGGCGTGGAGCTACCAGCACGAGCGCGAGACCTCCGCGGCCCTGGACGCCCTGGGGGTGCTCCCGGCCACGTACGAGCCCCGGGCGACCGGGCACATTCCCGAGATGATCGAGCTCATGGAGCGCCTGATCGAACGGGGGCACGCCTACCCGGCCGCCGACGGCAGCGGAGACGTGTACTTCGACGTGCGCTCCTTCCCCGGCTACGGCCAGCTCACCCGCCAGCAGGTCGACGACATGGCCGAGGCCGGGGACGCCGACCCGCGGGGCAAGCGCGACCCGCGCGACTTCGCCTTGTGGAAGGGCCGCAAGGACGGCGAACCCGGGACGGCGAGCTGGCCGGCCCCCTACGGGCGCGGACGTCCTGGCTGGCACCTGGAATGCTCCGCGATGGCACGCAAGTACCTGGGCGACTCCTTCGACATCCACGGCGGCGGAGTCGACCTGCGCTTCCCGCACCACGAGAACGAGCAGGCCCAGTCCCGCGCAGCCGGATACGGCTTCGCCCAGCTGTGGATGCACAATGGCTGGCTCACCGCCGGCGGCGAGAAGATGAGCAAGTCCCTGGGCAACGGGATGACCGTCGGCGAGATCACCAGGACCTCCTCGGCGCTGGCAGTGCGGTACTACCTGGGCGCAGCGCACTACCGCTCCACCATCGAGTACTTCCCGGCCTCCCTGGCTGAGGCCCAGGCGGCCGCCGGCCGGATCGGCGGCTTCCTCACCCGGGCCGCCGAGCGGGCCTTCGGCGGTGACACGGCACAGCTCGTGCCGGCCACGGCGGACGCCATCCACCGCCCCGCGCGGCTGGCCGTACCCGCAGCCTTCGCGGCCGCGATGGACGACGACCTCAACGTTCCCGGAGCCCTGGCCGTGGTGCACGACACCGTCCGGGCCGGGAACAGCGCCCTGGACTCCGGCGATCTGCCCGCCGCCCGGCAGGCCGCGCTCGCGGTCGGCGCGATGACTGCGCTGCTGGGAGTGAACCCGCTGGACGCGCAGTGGGCCACGGCCGGCAGCGGGGACTCGCGCCTGCAGGAGGCCCTGGACGCGCTAGTCGGGGAACGGCTGGCGGCCCGGACGCAAGCCCGCGCGGCCAGGGACTTCGCCACCGCGGACGCGATCCGCGACACCCTGGCGGCCGCGGGCATCGCGGTCGAGGACACCCCCGCCGGGGCGCGCTGGTCGCTGGCCAGGGGCGGTGCGTGATGGCGGGCAACTCCGGGCGCCGGGGCGCGGTCCGCAAGCCCGGCAGCAAGAAGGGGGCCGTGGTCGGCTCCGGCGGCCGCCGCCGCCGCGGCCTGGAAGGCAAGGGCCCCACCCCCAAGGCCGAGGACCGTCCGTACCACAAAGCACACAAGGCCAGGCAGGCCGCCCGGCGTGACCCCGGGGCGGCGGGCCGGGCCAGCCAGCGTACCGGGCGGCAGCGGAACGCCGGGCACGGCGGGCACGAGGTCGTAGCCGGGCGCAACGCCGTCCTGGAGGCGCTGCGCGCCGGCGTCCCCGTCTCGGCGCTGCTGGTCAGCGGGGGCCTGGACGACGACCGCATCCGCGAGGCGGTCACCCTGGCCACCTCCCGGGGCATTCCCGTGCTGGAGACGCCGCGCGCCGAGATGGACCGGCTCACCGATGGCGCGGTGCACCAGGGGGCGGCGGCCAGGGTGCCCCCGTATGACTACGCCGATGTCGCTGACCTGCTCGAACTCGCCGGGAAATCATTCACCAGGTCACCAGACCCCGCGCTGGTGGTCGCCCTGGACGGCATCACCGACCCGCGCAACCTGGGTGCCATCATCCGGTCCGTGGCGGCGTTCGGCGGGCACGGGGTGCTCATCCCCTCCCGCCGCAGCGCCGGCGTGACCGCTGCCACGTGGAAGACCTCGGCCGGTGCGGTGGCACGGGTACCGGTCGCGCTCGCGACCAACCTTGCCCGCGCCCTCAGCCAGTTCCGCCAGGCGGGGTTCTTCGTCGTCGGGCTGGACATGAACGGCGATGTCGATCTGCCCGGGCTCGCGCTAGCCACCGAACCGCTCGTGATCGTGGCCGGATCGGAGGGCAAGGGGCTCTCCCGGCTGGTACGCGAGTCCTGCGACCAGATCGCCGGCATCCCCATGCCCGGGCGGATGGAATCGCTCAACGCCTCGGTCGCCTGCGGGGTCACCCTGTACGAGGTCTCCCGCCTGCGCGCCGCCGCCCGGGGCTGACCGGGGGCCTGCCCGCCCGCGGTCAGCCCCGAGCCGGGGCATCCGGGTGTTATCTGGGCAGGGCGATGATCGGCAGGGCGACGGTGTCCACCCCGACGATGGACTGCTCGTCGGGCTTGGTGGGCAGCACCGCCGACAGGTAGTCGGCGAACGCCCACTGCACCGACACGTCGTATCCGGCCCGCTCGGACAGGTACCAGCGGTGTTCCAGCACCTCGTGGAACACCTGGGCAGGTTCGAGCTTATGCCGCAGATTCTCCGGGATGTTGGCGGCCACCGGCTCGTAGCAGTGCACCAGCCATTCGTGCGCGGCGACCGACTCGGAGACCTCCCGGTCCATCGAGGCACGGTAGGAGTCCAGGTCGCTGAGCAGCCGCCGGGCCTGGTTCTCCTGGACGTCCAGCCCGGTCAGCCGCATGAGACGGCGGTTGGCGTACCCGGCGTCGACCACCTTGGGAGTGATCTGGATGGTGGTGCCGTCAGCGTCAGTGGTCATCGCCAGCTCGTCGACGTTGTAACCGAGCATGTTGAGCCGGCGGATGCGGTCCTCCATCCGCCAGGTCTCCCCGGGCACCAGCCGCTCGGTGGCGGTCAGCTCCTCCCATAGCGCCCGGTACCGGGTGATGACCGACCCGGAGGTCTCGATCGGGTCCAGCCCTGCCTCCAGCAGGTCCCCGGCCATGAGATCCATGAGCTCCCCGGCGATGTTGACATGCGCGATGTCGAGGTCGTGCTCGCGCTGCCCGTCGGTGAGGCGCGGGAAGAGCTGCCCGGTCTCGGCATCGACCAGGTAGGCGGTGAAATCGTCCGCGTCCCGCCGGAACAGCGTGTTCGACAAGGACACGTCACCCCACCAGAACCCGGCCAGGTGCAGCCGGACCAGCAGCACCGTCAGCGCCCCGACCAGCCTCCTGGCGGTGTCGGGGCGCAGCCGCCGGGAGAACAGGGCACGGTAGGGCAGCGAGAACTGCAGATGCTCGGTGATGAGGCAGGCGTCCAGCGGCGCGCCGGTGGCGTCGGTGCGCCCGGAGACCACCCCGACCGGTACCACGCAGGGTTCCTCCATCCGCTGCAGCTCCTTGAGCGCGCGGTATTCCCGGTGGGCGATCTCGGACTTGATCTCCTTGACCGCCATGATCCGCGGCCCGACGTAGACGAACCGCACCACGTGCCGGGAGATGCCGCGGGGGAGCGCGGCCAGGATCCCGGACGGCCATTGCGCGAGCGGCTGATCCCAGGGCAGATCGAGCAGCAACGGGTTCGGTTCCGAGGTCGTGATCTGCAAAGCCACGGGACCATGGTGACTCATGCGGGTCCGCCGCCGGTAGCAGGCCCGCCGCAGAGAGCCCGGGCGCTACCGCAGCCAGGGGCGGTGTAGCGCGCTGATCAGGGATTGAGCCTGGCCCCGGTGGTGGCGTGGAAGACATGCAACCGCTGCGGATCGATGCGCACATGGGCGGGTTCCCCTTCGCGCACGCTCACCCCGGCCGGGACCCGCGCCACCAGCATGACGTCGGATTCGTCCACCGCGGCCTCATCGCCTTCGGCCACGTCCGTGAGGGCGGCGTCCAGGGCGGCCGCCGGGGCGGGCAGCACCGCCACCGGGGTGGCGTACACGTACGTCTCGTCCCCGTCGGATTCGACGGTCTCGACCTGCACGGTCAGCCCGGGGCCGGTGCCGTCGCCGCAGACCAGCAGATCCTCGGGGCGCACGCCCAGGATGACCGTGTCCCCGGCCGTCCGGGCGACCTCGGCGGGCAGCTCGATCTCAGCCTCGCCCAGGCGGGCCACGTTGCCGTTCAAGCGGACCGGGAAGATGTTCATCATCGGGGAGCCGATATAGCCGGCCACGAAGACATTGGCCGGGTGGTCGTACACCGTGGCCGGGTCGGCGCACTGCTGGAGCACGCCGTGGTTGAGCACGGCGACCCGGTCCCCGATGGACATCGCCTCCAGCTGGTCAGTGGTGGCGTACAGCGTCGTGATGCCCAGCTGGCGCTGCAGCGCGGCGATCTGGTCGCGGGTCTGATCGCGCAGGGCGGGCTCGAGATTGCTCAGCGGCTCATCCATGAGGAACACGCGCGGTTCCCGGACGATGGCCCGGGCCATCGCGACCCGCTGGCGCTCCCCGCCGGTGAGTTCCTGCGGACGAGCCTGGAGCTGGTCTACCAGGCCGAGGATCTCGGCAGCCCGCTGCACCCGCGCCTGGATCTGGGCGGGCGGCACCCCGCCGATGCGCAGCGCGAAGCCCATGTTGTCGGCCACCGACATGTGCGGGTACAGGGCGTAGTTCTGGAACACCATCGCGACGTCGCGGTCCTTGGGGGCCAGTCCGGTGACGTCGATGCCGTCGATGAGGATGCGCCCGGAGGTGACTTCCTCGAGCCCGGCCAGCATGCGCAGCGCAGTGGACTTACCGCACCCGGGCGGGCCGACGAGGACGAGGAACTCCCCGGAGCGGACCTCGATGGTGAGCGCGTCGACCGAGACGTGGTCACTGCCCGGGTACGTGCGTGACGCGCCCTCGAACCTCACAGTAGCCATCGGTGGTTGCCGCCCCTTCCAGGCGACGGCCCGGACCAGTCATCTGATCGTCCTCGCGCCGTCGCGATTACCGTTCCCATTCTGTCCTGACAGGACCGCCCCGGTCGCGGGAAGGGGGCGGGTGTTTCTGTGGATGGACAGAACGCCGGACGGGAATCCCGGCGCGATCACCGACCCTAGCGCGCCGCCGGATCGCGCTTCATGGCAACCTCCAAGCGCAGCGCGGCCACGGTGACGATCGCCTCCGCGGCGTCCTGGACGCATTCCACCCGGGCGTGGGCGCTGGTCGTGCCCGCGCCCACCTTGACCGTCAGCGCCGATGGGTCCGAGGCGAATTCGGAGAACACCGTCTCGTCGGTGGTGTCGTCGCCGAAGTACACCACGGCGCTCGCGCCGACCGCGCGGGCCAGCCGCCGCAAGGATGCGCCCTTGGTCACCTCCAGGACCGAGCACTCGACCACCTGCTTGCCGAACAGCGGGCGCATCCCGAATGAGGTGCTCGCCAGCCGGGCGGCCGCGTCCAGGGCCTCAAGCTGCTCAGCGGTGGGCACTTCCCGGGTGTGCCAGGCCACCGCGGCCGTCTTGCGCTCGATGCGGGCATGCGGGTACCGCCGGCGAAGCATCGTGAACGCCTCCGCGATGGCGTCCAGCCTGGCCAGCGCCCCGGCGTCGAGGCTCGCCGGGCTGGACACCTGGGGGTCGGAGCTCTCGCCGCCGTGACTGCCGATGAGCACCACCGGCGAGGGCGCCCCCGACAGCGATGCCAGCGTGGCCAGGTCGCGGCCGGAGACCAGGGCCGCGTGCGTGCGCGGCAGCCGCGCCAGGCTCTCCAGCGCCTCCACGGTGCCCGGCAGGGCGCGGCAGCGGCTCGGGTCGTTCTGGAACGGGGCGATGGTGCCGTCGAAATCGGTCGCCAGCAGGAGCTCGCGGGCAGCCGCCGCCTCGTTCAGGCGGGTCAGCAGGTCGGCGGTGATGGTCATCGGCGGTCTCCTTGTCCGGGGTGATCGGTGCCCGCCTCCGGGGTGGTGCCGCGGCGGTCCTCCGGTGGCTGAGCGGGAGCCCACCGCAGGGCGGTCAGGAAGCGATCGGCCCAGCGGGCCACGTCGTGCTCGCGCACCTTGCGGCGCAGCTGCCGCATCCGGCGGCGCAGCTCATCCGGCGGGGCGTGCACGGCCTGCACGATCGTGTCCTTGAGCCCCTGGATGTCATGCGGGTTATGGATGTACGCCGAGCCCAGCTCGCTGGCGGCGCCGGTGAACTCCGAGAGCACCAGCGCCCCGCGCAGATCCGGGCGGCAGGTGACGTACTCCTTGGCGACGAGGTTCATCCCGTCGCGCAGGGGAGTGACCAGCATGATGTCGGCGGCCCGGTACATGGCCGCCAGCTCCTCCCGGTCCATCGACCGGTGCAGGTAGTGCACCGCGGTGCTGGTCACCGAGGAGTGCTCGCCGTTGATCTGGCCGACCGTGGTCTCGATCTCCGCTCGCAGCCGCCGGTAGGCGCGCACCCGCTCCCGTGAGGGGACCGCCACCTGGATGAGCACCGTGTCGGGGACGGCCAGCTCGCCGTCGTCCAGCAGCTCGTGAAAGGCCTTGAGCCGGTGCCGGATGCCCTTGGTGTAGTCCAGCCGGTCGACTCCCAGCAGGATGGTGCGCGGATTGCCCAGCTCGGTCCGGATCTCCGCGGCGCGGGCGACGACCTCCCGGCGGCGGGCCAGCGCGTCGAAGTCCGCGAAGTCCACCGAGATCGGCAGTGCCGCGGCGCGGGCCGTATGCCCGGGGAACGCCGAGCCCGGCGGCAGGGTGACGTTGCCGCCCCGGACGCTCATCCCGCCCAGGCGCCGGGCCGCGCGCAGGAAGTTGCCCGCGTCGGCCGGGCGCTGGAAGCCCAGGAAGTCCGCCGCCGCCAGCCCCTGCAAGATGGCTGCCCGCCAGGGGAGCTGCGCGAACAGCTCGACCGGGGGGAAGGGGATGTGGTTGAACCAGCCGATCCGCAGATCCGGGCGCTGGGCGCGCAGCATGCCCGGCACCAGCTGCAGCTGGTAGTCGTGCACCCACACCGCCGCGCACGGGGCCGCCACGGCGGCGACCTGGCTGGCGAACCGGCGGTTGATCCGCTGATAGGCCTGCCACCAGCTGCGGTGGAAGCTGGCCGGCACGATGACGTCGTGATAGATGGGCCACAGGGTGTCATTCGAGAAGCCCTCGTAGTACTCGGCCACCTCGCGTGCCGACAGGCCGACCGGGAACAGGTGCATGCCCTGGTCGGTGAACGGATCGGGGGCCGGCCCGGGGTCCCCGGCCCAGCCGGCCCAGGCTCCGGCGCGGCCGCGCATGACGGCGTCCATCGCGGTGACCAGCCCGCCGGGGCTGCGCCGGTAGGTCACCGAGCCGTCATCGGCTAGCGCCCTGTCCACCGGTAGCCGGTTGGCGGCTATGACGAGATCGAATGTGGGCGACTGTGACGGCATCCGTCCTCCTGCGGCCCGTTGACCGGCACCTTGACGGCGGCGGTGAAGCCGGGCGCGGAACCGAGCCGGGGTCCGCGCGGGCGAGGCTGTCAAGGAGGGTTGAGCCTCATCTTAGAATCGAACCAGTCACCCAGTCTGGTGAGATTGCGAACTCGTATGCGGCGGAGCCGATCAGGGCACCGGGCCGGGACGGCTGGGGGTGCCCGCGGCCCCGGGTGCCGGGCCTGCGCAACTCTGGGCAGGCGGCACGCGGCCGCTGCTGGGATCGTTAGTTCATGGGGGGCGTGGGTCCGCCGGGTTCTGCGGGTGCGCGCCGCCGCGCCCGGGGGCCTGGCCGGCGATGCGTACGCACGCGCCGCCGGCCAGGCAGCCGCACGCAGGCACATTGACGAGCGAGGAGACGGAATGAACAACCCGACACCGGGTTCGATCTGGCCGACGCAGCCGGTACCGCCCCCCGCTGGCCCGCGGTCCGGGATGACCCGGCTGGGCCGCTACGATCTGCGCCAGCAGCTCGGCGCCGGCGGGATGGGCGTCGTCCACCTGGCCACCGATCCGGCCGGGCGCGCGGTCGCCGTCAAGGAGCTGCCCGCCCACATCGCCGGCGATGAGACTGCCCGGGCCCGGTTGCGCCGGGAGTTCGCCGCCATGCGGCGGGTGGACCACCCCCGGGTGGCCGCCGTGCTGGACGCCGACCTGGACGGCCCCCGCCCCTACATCGTCACCCGGTACGTCCCGGGGCGCTCGCTGGAGGACCGGGTGCGCGACGGCGGCCCGCTGCAGCCCGGGCAGCTGCGCCAGCTCGGGCGCGGCCTGGCCCAGGCCCTGCAGGCGATCCACTCGGCCGGGGTCGTGCACCGCGACCTCAAGCCCACCAACGTGCTCATGCTCGGCGACGACCCGGTGGTCATCGACTTCGGCATCGCCCAGGCCGCAGATGACGTGCGGCTCACCCAGTCCGGCGTGGTCATGGGCACCCCCGGCTTCCTGGCCCCCGAGGTGCTGGACGGGGCGGCCGCCGGCCCGGGCGTGGACTGGTGGGCCTGGGCGGCCACGATGGCCTACGCAGCCACCGGCCGTCCCCCGTTCGGGCGCGGCCCGCTGGACGCCGTGCTGGCCCGGGTGCACCGCGGCGAACCCGACCTGGACCAGGTGCCCGGGCCGCTGGCCGCGGTGCTGCGGGCGGAGCTGAACCCGGAACCGCGCCAGCGCCCCCGGCCCGGCCAGCTCATCGGGTCACTGGACGACTGGGAAGCCGGGCGGCCGGTCTTCGCGCAGGCCTCCCCGG
>CAMCQD010000043.1 GCA_945876925.1 uncultured Dermatophilus sp. | reverse complement strand
GGTCACGAGCTTGACAGCCATCGGTCACGCCCCTGCCAGGAGCCATCACCGCCGGATCGGGACCCGATTGGGACCCGGAGGCGGCTCCTCTGCATCGCTCCGGCAAGCTGGGGTGATACGGCACGCTCTCCGCGACGAGGCTGCCGGGGAGCAGGCCGGCCCGCACGCTGAGGGGCCTGGCTGCGGCGCGGCACCCCGGACGTAGCGGCTCCACGTAGCCCCGTCTCCGGGGCATGCGCGCATGTACCTGCGTAAACGTGCCGGGAGGGGCGAAAACGGTATACCTGCGACCGCTACCCGGGCGGCACCACGGATCCGCCGCGCCGCCCGGCACGTGCCAGGCGTTCGCCGCCGGACCCGCCGCGCCGCCGCCTGCCCGGCTGGTGGCCTCGCCGGGCAGGGACGCTGCGCCGGCGGTGACAGAATGAACCTGGCCGGGCGCGCGGCCGCCTCCCTGGGGGGGGGGACACACGGGGCGGCCTTGCGGGCCGACGGTGCGCGGCTCACCGGCACGAATCACCCCGGCGGCTCCACGGGACGGCTCCGGGCCGGCGGGGTGCGGGAAATCACGTCAGAGCGCGAACGAAAAGGGATCCGATGACACGCGGTCGCCAGAATGCGATCTTCTGGGCGGGGGCGGCAGCCGAGGTTGGCGTCGTCGCCACCAGCCTGATCTACCTATTCGACAACGAGCTATCGGCACTCGTCACCTGGGAGTTACTCGCCAGCGCCTATCTAACCGTCGGATTGATTATCGTCTGGGGCGGCAAGCATCGCCCCGCCGCCTTACATGCCGAAGTCCGCAAGACCCGGAGATGGCCCTGGATGCTCCCGCTCATCTCAAGCTTCGCCGGGGTGAACTCGGCCATCCTGGCGTTGATCTCAAGTAAATCCGGAACGGACTACAACGTCATCCTCGGCGCCGTCGCATCGATCGGCGTCCTGCTCTCCTGGACGCTGCTGCACACCGGATTAGCGCAGATGTACCGGACGATCGATGCCACCTCGGACTGGAAAGCCATCTACTTCCCGGGCGATGACAGTCCTGCCTTCATGAACTATCTCTACTTCGCGTTCACGATCGGCACGTCATTCGCCGCATCGGACGTCGTCATCAAGACGGTGCGCGCCCGCAGGCTCGTCCTCGTCCATAGCGTGATCTCGTTCTTCTACAACGCCCTGGTCGTCGCGGTGGCCTTCCAGGTCCTGCAGTACGTCGCCTCCACCTGACCGGCCGGGCCTGCCCCGGGATCTCCCGGGGCAGGTTCCGCCAGAGCCTGCCCCGGCGTCCCGGATCTGGTTTACGGTGCCCGGATGGGACACAGTGGGGCCATGGTCCGCGCCAACGCAACCCGCACGCGCCCGAAGCGATCCCGGAGAGCGCGGGGGGCAGGCGCCGCCCTCGCCGTCCTCATGCTCGCCAGTGCGTGCGCCGCCCCGGCCTCACCGGAGGCGAGGACCACGACGAGTGCCCCGCCGCCGGTCACCGGGAGCAACCTGCGCGCCGTCCGGGTGCACGGCACTGACCGGGTATACCGGGCCTACCTGCCCGCGGGCCTGCGCGAACCGGCGCCGCTCGTGCTCGTCTACCACGGTTACGGCGGTGACGCCGCCCAGATCGAGCAGGCCACCGGCTGGACCGCCCAGGCGGCCGCGGCCGGCGCCGTCGTCGTCTTCCCGCAGGGAATCGGGCGCAGCTTCAACGCCGGCGGCTGCTGCGGGCAGGCCGCCGGGAGCATCATCGACGACCTCACCGCAGCGCACAGCATCATCGACGACATCTCCGCCCAGGTGGCGATCGACCCGAACCGGATCTACGCCACCGGATTCTCCAACGGGGGGCACCTGGCCGACCGGCTCGGCTGCGAGAGCGACCGGTTCGCCGCCGTCGCGCCGGTAGCCGCGTCCCGGCTGGTGGCCTGCGGCTCCCCTGCGCCGACCTCGCTGCTGGCCATCAACGGCCTCGCCGACCGGACGGTCCCCGCCGCGGGCCAGAGGCGGCCGGACGGCAGCGTGCTGCCGCCAGCTGAGCAGATAGCCGCCGAATGGCGCGCCGGCCTTAACTGCGGGCCGGTGCACGACAGCGGCGAAAGCAACGGGGTACGCCGCCAGGAAGCACAGTGCCCGCACGGGCGCGCGGTCGGGCTGATCACCGTGGCACAGCTCGGGCATACCTGGCCCCGGGCAGCGGACGGGCTGGACGCCACCGCCGTCATCTGGGACTTCTTCGCCGCCCGCCGCCTGTGAGGCCACGTCCCCGGCCCCGGCCAGGAGCACGGCGGCCAGGCCGCCTGCCCGGCCGGGTTCAGCCCACGCGGGGTGAATACATGATGACGGCGACTCCGATGAGGCAGATCAGGGCACCGGCGAGGTCGTAGCGGTCCGGCCGGAAGCCGTCCATCACCATGCCCCACAGCAGCGAGCCGGCCACGAACACCCCTCCGTACGCTGCCAGGATGCGCCCGAAACTGGCATCGGGCTGCAGCGTCGCGACGAAACCGTACGCGCCCAGTGCCACGATGCCCGCGCCCGCCCATAGCAGCCCGCGGTGCTCGCGCACTCCCTGCCAGACCAGCCACGCCCCGCCGATCTCGGCGAGCGCGGCGAGCGCGAACAGCAGCAGTGACCGCAGGATCGTCATGTCCCGAATACTGCCAGTGCCCGGACGGGCTCTTCCAGTCCCGGGCAGGCGTTCACCGGCGGCGGCGCGGCCAGGTCACTCAGGCCCCGGACGCTTCCGGCGAAGCGCGCCGGCACCCCCTGACGGAGGGGAATAGTGACCGGCGCCGGCAGAGCTGCCCGCAGCTCGCGGGGCTAGCCGTGACACCCGGCCGGCTAGCCGCGCCACCCATCCTGAGCGGGCAGGAGGAGGGCGTGAGCGGGCCGGGCCCGGCGATGGGGGCCGCACGCCGGCAGCTTTCCCGGACAGGGAAGCCGATAGTGAATAGGGCAGACAGCCTGTTTCCTTACCGGACGGGTCGTAGCGTGGAGAGGTGAGTGCCGCGCAATCCGAGGAGACCCCGATGACTTCGCCCACCATCGCCCTGACCGGAACCACGGGCAGGCTGGGCGGCCGGATCGCCCGGAGGCTAGCCGCTGCAGGGGTGAGCTTCCGTCAGCTCGTCCGTAATCCCATCCGGGCCCCCCGGCTGCGCGGCTCGGATGCCGTCCAGGCATCCTATGGAGACGGTGACGCAGTCCGGGCGGCGTTGTTCGGCATCCCGACGGTGCTCATGGTCTCGGCTTCCGAGACCCCGGACCGGGTTGCTCAGCACCGCATGTTCGTGGACGCTTCCGCAGCCGCCGGGGTCAGGCACCTGGTGTACATCTCCTTCTACGGCGCCGATCCGCAGGCGACTTTCACGCTGGCGCGCGACCATGCCGCCACTGAGCAGCACATCCGGGAATCCGGCATGGCGTTCACGTTCTTGCGGGACAATTTCTACGCCGATTTCATGCCCGACCTGGTCGGCGACGACGGCGTCATCCGCGGCCCGGCAGGCGGCGGCCGGGTGGCCGTGGTCGCCCAGGACGATATCGCCGACGCGGCCGCTGCCGTGCTGCTCGACCCGGCACCGCACGCAGACGCGACGTACTCGCTGACCGGCCCGGAGTCGCTGACCCTGACGGAGATCGCCGCCATCATCGGCCAGGCGCGCGGCACGCTGGTGACTTACCACGCCGAGTCGGTCCCGGAGGCGTACTCCTCGCGGGCCGGCTACGGCGCTCCCGAGTGGCAGCTGGATGCGTGGGTGTCGACGTACACGGCCATCGCCGCCGGTGAGGTGGCGCAGGTGACCGGGGACGTCCAGCGGCTCACCGGTCACCCGCCGGTCCCCCTGGCGCAGGTCCTCGCCCGCAGCTGAGCGAGCCGCGGGCCGCCCGGCTGCGGGCGGGGAGCCGGGAGTGCCCCGCCTGCTGCCTGCACCGGCCCGGGCAGCGGGAGAAATGGGGGCTGCCGGGCATGATGCCAGTCTGCTCCGGACGGGCAGGGGCGTCCTAGCCGCGTTCTGCCATGCGAAGCCCGCGCCCGGGCCGCCGCGCCGCCCCCCAGAGGGCCTCATCGGCTCGCCGGACGAAGGCCCCGAGCAGGCCGGAGCCAAGGCCGGCTCCCATTCCCAGGACGAGCCAGTACCGCAGGTCACCCGCGAGCCAGGCCCAGCGGATACCACCCTGGGAGACGGTGTAGGCACCCTGGAGAACCTGAGCGCCGAAGAAGCAGCACACCGCGGACACCATCGCCCAGAACCCGGCCAGCGCTCCCCTGGGCAGGCCCGGGGAAGCGTACCCGCACAGGAAGGCGACCAGGCACCAGGCCACCGCTAACCCGAGCAGGAAGCCAGCTGATTGCGGCATCCCGCCTGCGGAGAAGCTGAGCAGTGCATTGGCTATCCCGAACGCCGCGCCCCCGAGTGAGCTGCGGACCAGCGTGCTGGCCAGGGTCCTCGTCGGGCTGGCGGCGTCCATATGCACCTTCTTGGCATCGAGGGGAAGCGAGCGGATCCCCGTCGCGAGGCTGCCACCATACATCGGCTATCCGTCTTGACAGTATCGCGCTCTCGCGCGTCGCGACGGCTATCCGATTCATCCTGGCTGGCTAGGTGATTCACGGGCCAGTGAACCACTGCGGGCCTCCCCGGGAGGCACGCGAGTGAACCCGCCACTGCCGTGAGCAGCTCACCGCGCAGACCGGGCCGAGCCGGGCCGCCTGGACGGGACTCCCCCTGCCCAAGCCGCCTGGGCGGGCAGGCGGGCCCATCCGCAGGGCCGCGCAGGCCAGCCAGGCCCTGCGGATGACCGCGTCCGCCGTGACAGGCACGCTCGCTGGCACGGACTGCTACGCCAGGCCCCGGATCACCGCATCGCCCCGGCCGGGGCGATGCGGCGCCGGCCGGGTGCCCCCGCCTCAGCGGACGTCGTCGATGATGCGGACCCAGTTGGCTCTCGTGCCGATCGGCACGGAACCCAGGTCGGTCAGGGACCCGTCCGGCCCGGCGCGGAACAGCTGGGCGACCGTAGCCCGCTCCCCCACGACGACGGCGAGCTCGCCGTCGGCCGTGACGGCAAACCCGCGAGGCTGGGCCGGCACGGGCGTGAACCCGGCGACATCGCCCAGGCTGCCGTCGCTGCCTAGCGCGGTCGAGGTGATCAGTGACGAGCTGCGCTCGGAGGTGAGCAGCCAGTTTCCCGCGCGGTGCACGTCGGCTCCCCAGATGAGGTGCTCGGCGGTGGGGTCGGCGCCCAGGCGGCTGTGCCCGAGGCCCTGGCCCGGGTCGGCCACGAACACCGACCCGGCGAATTCCAGGAGGCCAGCGGCGTCCCGGACGAAGCGGAATACCTCGCCGGAGTACTCGGTGACCAGGTAGGCGTTGCTGCCGTCGGCGATGAGGTGCCGGGGCCCGCAGCCTGCGGGCAGCGCGATCCAGGGCCGGGCCATCGGGGTCAGCGTGCCGTCGGCGCCGAGGTAGTACTGCGCGATCAGGTCCTCGCCGAGGGAGACGAAGTAGGCCGCCTCGCGCTGCCCGTCCGGGCCGGCGGCGGGCGCGGTCACCGCGCAGTGCAGATTGGCGAACTCGATGCGCGCGGCCGGGGTGCCCAGCCCGGGCGTCCCGCTCTCGCCGGTCACGACGGGCCAGACCGCCCCGTACCCGCCCCCGTAGGAGGCACCCAGCAGGTGCCGGCCGTCGCCGGAGAGGGCGAGGTAGGCCATTGGCGCCCCGGTATCGATGGCCGACAGTCTCGTCAGCTCGCCGGTTTCCCGGTCGAGCCGCAGCGTGGCGATCCCGGCCGGGTCGCCCTTGTACCCGGCGTGCACCAGGTCGCCGCTGGCGCTGACCGCGAACGTGCCGCAGCCGGGCAGCCCGGGCGTGGTAGCCACCGGTTCCAGGCGCGGCCGGCCGCCGCGGTGCAGCCGCAGCGTGGAGATGGTGCCGTCGCCGGCGTTGGCGATGAGGACGATGGCGCTCATCCTGCCCCCTTGAGGTCGTGGATCCGCTATGAGTCGAGCACTCCTGCCTGTCGATCATCGCCGCCCGGGGCCGCGGTTCGCATCGGCCCGGCTCACACTGGCGCGGCCGGGGCCCGCTCAGGGCTGGCGCAGGAGCGCGGCGACCTCGGCGCGGATCACCTTGCCCAGCGGGTTGCGCGGCAGCTCGTCCACTTCGCGGAACCGGCGCGGCACCTTGTAGGCGGCGAGGTGCTGCTTGGCCCAGGCGCGCAGCTCGCCGGCGTCCGGTAGCGGTCCCTGCGGGATGACCGCGGCGACGACCTCCTCGCCGCCCCTGGGCGAGGGCACCCCGGCCACGGCGACGTCGGCGATGCGCGGGTGGCGGCGCAGCACCTCCTCCACCTCGGCCGGGGAGACGTTGAACCCGCCGGTGACGATGAGGTCCTTGAGCCGCCCGGTGATGACGTAGAAGCCGTCCTCGCACCGGGCCAGGTCGCCGGTGCGGAACCAGCCGTCGATGAATGCCGCGCGCGTCTCCTCCGGCTGGCCGAGGTACCCGCCGAACACCTGCGGCCCGCGGACCAGCAGCTCGCCGCCTTCCCCGGGGTCGGCCGGGAGCGCCGGATCATCGCTGCGGACCAGCCGGATCTCGGTGTCGGGGAAGGGGATCCCGATGGCTCCGGGGCGGCGGTCGGCGGAGATGGGGTTACCGACGATCACCGGGGAGGTCTCGGTCAGGCCGTACCCTTCGATCAGCCGCCCGCCGGTGGCGGCTTCCCAGCGCTCGACGAATCCGGCGGGCAGGGACATCGCCCCGGACAGCCCCGTCGTCAGCCCCCTCAGCGGCACCCCGTGTTCCTGCGCGTATTCCAGGAAGGCCGCGAACAGCGGCGGCACCCCCACGAGGAAGGTCATCTGGCGGCGCTTGACGACGTCGGCCATGAGAGCCGGGTCGGGGGCGGGCACCATGCCGATCTCAGCCCCCAGGGCGAGGCCGGCGAGCACGCCGATGGTCAGCCCGAACGCGTGGAACATGGGCAGCGCCGCCAGGAAGCCCTCGGTGGCGACCGACAGCCTCGTCCAGGCGATCCCCTGGTAGCAGTTGGCCACCAGGTTGGCGTGCGTCAGCGGCACCCCCTTGGGGCGCCCGGTGGTCCCGGAGGTGTACATGATGACCGCGACGTCCTCCGGCGCGGGACGCGGGTGGGAGCCGGGAATGCAGCCGTGCCGCAGCAGGTCCCGCCAGCCGGGCACCCCGGCGGGCAGCGTGCCGGAGGTGAGCCGGGCGCGAGCGGCCCGGGCCTTGCCGGCCGGCAGGCGCAGCAGCAGCCGGGACCTGCGGGCCATCGAACGGGTGATGTCGACGCCGACGACGTGCCGCACGTGCGCCCGGTCGCGCAGCGGCGCGATGGCGGGCACGGCCTTGTCCCAGGCGAGCACGACCCGGGCGCCGTGGTCCAGGAACGGGCCTTCCAGCTCGTCGGTGGTGTACAGCGGGTTGTGCTGCACCACCTGGGCGCTCAGCCGCATGATCGCCAGGGTGGCGATGAGGTTCTCGGGGCAGTTCGGCAGCGCCACGGCGACCCGGTCCCCGGGCCGGACCCCCAGCTGGGTCAGCCCGGCCGCCACGACTCCCACTTCGGCGGCGAGGTCGCGGTAGCTGCGGCCCCGGCCCAGGAACCACGTGCACACGCCGTTCCCCCGGCGGCGGGCCGACTCCTCGAACATGTCGATCACGCTGATCGGCGGGTAATCCAGCCTGCGCGGTACGCCGCCGATATCGACCTCGCCGTCACCGCCCTGCGTGGATCGTGCGTCCGCCACGTCGTCCCCTTCACGCCGCCCTGAGCTATCCCCCGGATCACCGAGTATCGCCCGCCCCCGCCCCACCACGCGAGGAGCATCTGCACACCACTGGCCCCCAGGTGCGGCCAGCTGCCCGAGCCGGTGTGACCGGCGCTGCCAGCGCAACCTATTGAGAAGCGAATTCCCAAGTGGGAGGGTGAATATTCCGCGCACTGAAAGGACAGTCCGATGCGTGCTCTCCCCACCCTCGCCACCGTCGTCGCGGGTCTGGCAGCCATGAGCGTGACCCTCGCGCCCGCCTCAGCGGCAGCGGAATCCCGCCCGGATGGCGCCCTGCGGGAACGAACCGTCTCCGATGGCACCACCACGTTCACCGTCGTCGCCAACCCGGCGGGCGGGGCGACCCTCAGCTATGTGGCCGGCGGCCCGGTGAAGCTGATCCGCGTGAAATCCGGCACCACCGAGCTGGCGTTCAAGGACATGAACGCCAACGGCAAGCTCGACGCCTGGGAAGACTGGCGCAAACCGGCAAGCGAGCGCGCCAGGGCCCTCGCCAGGGAATTGCCAGTCGAGCAGATCGCCGGCCTCATGCTGTTCAGCTCGCATGAACGCGACCTGACCTCAGGGCTCACCGACGCCCAGCGCACGTACCTGCGCACCGATCATCTGCGTAACGTGCTCAACGCCGCCCCGAACGACGTCACCGCCAATGTCACCTGGACCAACGCGGCCCAGGCGTACGCCGAGAGCCTGATCGCCCCCGGGACGCCGTATGTTCCGGTGAACGTCTCCTCCGATCCGCGGTCTACCGCCGGCGACGATTCGGCGTACAACTCCAAGGGCGAGGACATCTCGCGCTGGCCGTCCAATCTCGGGCTGGCGGCCACGTTCTCCGCTTCGGCGATGCGCGCGTTCGCCCGGGCCTCCTCGGCCGAATACCGGGCGATGGGGATCACTACGGCGCTCGGTCCGCAGATCGACCTGGCCACCGAACCGCGCTGGCTGCGCGTGGACGGCACTTTCGGGGAGAACGCCGCGCACGCCTCCGAGATGGCCCGGGCCTACGTCGAGGGCTCGCAGCAGACCTACGATGCCAAGGGCCGCCCGGCCGGCTGGGGAGCCGATTCGATCGTGACGATGATCAAGCACTGGCCAGGGGACGGCCCCGGCGAGGGCGGACGGGAAGCCCACCTGAATGCGGGCAAATACGCGGTCTACCCCGGCGGTAACTACGACGAGCACATGAAGCCGTTCCTGGCCGCGAAGGATTCCCTGGCGGTGATGAGCTCGTACAGCATCGCGATCGCCGGGGACGGCAAGCCGCTGACCGGCAACCGGGTCGGGTCGGCCTATGACAAGGTCAAGCTCGGGCAGCTGCGCGACACCGGGTACGACGGCGTGATCTGCACCGACTGGGGCGTCACCACCGGGTACACCGACCCCCAGTCGAAGTACGGGATGGCCTGGGGAATGGAGAAAGCCAGCGTCGAGCAGCGGCACTACGAGGCGCTGCGCGCCGGGGTCGACATGTTCGGCGGCAACAACGCCACCGCTCCCGTGCTGGCCGCGCACGCCATGTGGGAAAACGACTACCGCGCCGGCAAGAACACGATCCCGGCGGATGAGCGCTTCCGGCAGTCGGGCGAGCGCATCCTGCGCATGGTGTTCGCCACGGGCC
>CAMCQD010000042.1 GCA_945876925.1 uncultured Dermatophilus sp. | reverse complement strand
CGCGCCGGCGTCGTCCCGGTGATCCAGGCCGGCCGGGTGGCGCATGCCTCCAGCTGGGCCGAGCCGGCCATCTCCCCCGAGGCGCTAGCCCGGGTGCTGCTGGCCGTCGACCGGGCCGGGTACGCCACCGTGCCCGCGTCCCGGGCCGCCGCTGACCCGGCTGCCGGGCAGGCGGTGCTCGCCGTGAGCGCCGAGCGGGAGACGGTAGCCCTGGTCGACGCGGTCCTGGCCCGGTACGGCGGGCATGCGATCGCGATCGCCTCCCCGGCCACCGGGGCGGATGCCCTCACCCTGGACGCACTCGGCCTGGATGCCGGGCAGCAGCGCCGCTGGAGCCTCGCCCCGGCGTTGCCGGCGGCACTGGGCAGCGAGGTCACCGCCGAGTGGCTGCGGCTGACCCCGCAGACGACCCCCGAGGAGGTGCTCACCCGGCTGGCCAGGCTGCACTGACCTCCCGCCGCAGGCGGGAACGCGGCCGGGGTGGCCCGCGGGCATAAGCTCGCCCCGGCACTCCAGGGGAAAAGCGCCGGGGCGAGGACTATGGGACGAGCCGCAACCAGGGCATCAAGCCAGGTAGCGCGCCACTATGAAATTGCGACTCCGTCAGGGGCGGATGATAGTGGTCTGACCAGCAGACCAGATCGAGCGCCAGCCCTAGTTTGGTAACACTCGCGGAACCTCGCAAGTCCGCTGGTGAACGCCGGTTCACCAGGCGCGGGGAGGGACCCGGGCGAGCTGGCCGGCAACCAGGTTACCGGCCAGTTAGCCCGCCAGCAGTGTGGCAGAACCAACACCGGAAAACCACCGTGAGCTAGCACACATCTTGCCGGACGAACTGCGGCCCGCCCGCCGGGGACCGCCACCCTCCCGGCCGCCCGCTACCAGCTCACATGACCCGCACGGCCAGCGGCTTACGCTCCCGGACAGGGTCGAGCAGGCTCTCAGCGACGGCCGGCCCCGGCTCGGGCAGCATCCGCAAGGTATCGGCCACCGCCACCTGATGCGGCCCCCCGGCCTCGACGAGCCGGTCCGCCAGCCCCTGCGGGGAACGCGGGCCCCACAGCTTGAGCAGCATCCGGCCATACCGCCGCGACAGGCCATGAACCGCGACCAGCCGCACGCAGCAATCCAGCGCCTCACCGAATTCACCCACCCGGGCGGCCATCACCATGCGCTCATTGAGGATGGCCGGGGCACCGACCAGCTCACCGCCGGAGGCACGCACCTCCCCCAGCTCGCGCAGCGTCTCAAGGGCGGCACGGGCCTGCCCCTGCGCGGCCGCGGACAGCGCCCGCAGCCAGGAGGCGTAACCGGCATCGGCGCCGTCGCGCTCCAGCTCACCGAGCACCGTCTCGGCGCCGGCGAAATGACCGTGCCGGATGAGCAGCAGGGCCAGATCCTCCCGGGCCCGCCAGCGGTACCGCTGCGTGCACCGCGTTGCCCGGGCACGGGTGAGATCGGCCAGGGCGAGATTATCCTCATCGATCCGGGCGTACAGCCGGGCGCGGTCGACCAGCGCGGTCACCAGGTCGTCCCCGCCGGCACCGCCGGCCTCCAGCGCGGCGATGGTGGCGCTGGCACGTTCGATGCGGCGCCGCATCCGGGCCCGTTCAGCCACCGGATCGGCCTGGGCCCCGGTCGCCGTCACCGCCACGACCTCACGCGCGGGAGTGAGGATGGTCAGCTTGCGCCCCGGCGAGACCGGCACCAGCTGGGGCTCGGCGGCCCCGTCATACCGGGCGGCCCCGGCCCGGTAAATCCGCGCCTGCCGGGCCACGGGGGCACCCTCATCCGCCCCGGCGGGCCTGACCTGGATGGACAGGCAGTCCGGCTGGGCCAGCATGCCCGGTCCGATCGCCAGCAGGCGCCGCAGCCGGCCCGGATCGGCGCTCACCCGCTCATGCGGCTCCACGATGAACACCCACGAGGTGCCGGCCAGCGCGGCGGCCTCGTTGCGCGCCAGGGAGATATCCCCCTCCCCGGGGCCGGCGCCCACCACGGCGCCGGCCTGGCGCGCGAATTCCAGCACCCGCTCAGGGGCACCCGCCCCGTACACGCAGATCTGCGACACCAGCGGATGCAGCTGCTGTAACGAGGCCAGGCACGCATGCAGATCGTGCACCTCATCGGTAACGACAACGCAGGCAGCCAGCGACGGAGGGGTCATGCCGCCCTCATCGACCCGACACGCCGTGCATTGAGTAAGGAATTCCCCTGCAAATTACCGGTATCCGTAAGAGCGGCGCGGCACCGGCAGGTCAGACCGGACGGGGCCTGGCTGCCCGCAGCGGCCGCACCCGCAGCTCCTCGGCCCGCTCCCGCCACTCCTGTGCGGCGCCGGCCCTGCCCAGGGTGAGGCTGAGCAGGGCCAGGGCCTGCGCCGCCAGGAAGCTGCCCCGCCCGCGCATGGCCCCGGGCAGCTCATCCCGGTCGCCCAGGGTGAGCGCACGCCGCCAGCACGATTCGGCCAGCGGGGCCACCTGCGGCGCCCGGGCCGGGTCGCCGAGCATGATCCCGAAGAACAGATCGCCTAGCACATAGGCGAAGTCGGGCGAATCATTCCATGCCGCGATCTCGCCGCCGGCCAGGGCCAGGGCGTCCGTGAAACGGCCGGCGGCGCGCAGGGAGTCCAGCGCCTCGATGACGTACCGGTGCCGTTCCGGTGAGCCGGGCCCGGCCTCCTCGGCCGCCCGGGCGAAGGAGGCCGCCGCGCCGTCCAGATCCCCCTGGGCGCGCTGCCAGCATCCCCGCTCGGCGAGCAGCCGCGGATCACCGGGCTGCACCGCCAGCGCCTGGGCGACCACCGAGCCGAACACCGCACGGTCCTGGGTCCACGGGCACATCCGGTCGGCGTCAGCGGCGATGAGCACGGACGTGCGCCACGTACGCAGCCCCGGATACACCGGCTCCGGGCGGAACCGGCCGGTGAACCGCACCTGCCCGGGCAGGATCCGCGGTTCCAGCGCGGACGCGGGCAGCTCCCGGGCCGGCTGAGCGCGGATCACCTCAGCCAGCCCGACCATGCCGGGGTCCAGCTCACGCAAGCCGGCCAGGCTCCCGGCGCCCGCGTCGAGCCACTCGTGGGATTCCAGGAGCACATGCCAGTCGCCGCCGGCCTCAGCCAGGGCGTGATTCCACACCGCAGACGGATCCTCGGACCAGCGGGAGGGCACCACCCGGGCCCCGGCCTCACGGGCAAACCGGGCGGTGGCGTCGCGGGAACCCAGGTCGAGCACGACCATCTCGTCAACCTGCCCCTTCGCGCTACGCAGAGCACGATCGATGTGGCGCGCATCATCCCGGGCGATCATCACCAGCACGACACGGTTCACGGGCAGTCCTTTCTGGCACGCTCTACGCGCACCCAGTCGGCCGTCTGCCTCAGCAGATGAGCACCTATGCCGCGGTGCGGAGGCCTCGATCCGCAAGGGACGCCCCCAGTCCGGCCGCTGCCATCGGCATGAGGCACCACCGGCCCCGGACATGCGAACGCGACCCTCGCCATGACTGAACGAGAGCCGCGCTGCGCCGGTAAAGCCCGGCAAGAATGCGGGATGCCGACCGGATCCCTCGCCTCCGTGCGTGCGTGTGACCGCTCCTGCGCTACCAGTGTGACCGCCCCGGACGAAAACCCTAGGATGCATCCGCCGGAACACCCCCCTAATCGGCGGCGGGTAAGCGTTGCCCAAGGAAAAACCAGAAAAGTTCGCGCGGAGATGTAACGCCGCCGGACCCGGGATCACGCCGGGCGCGCCGCGACGGCTCCGGAGGCAGCCGCACCCCGGGGAACGAACGCCTCAGGCGGTGACTTTCTCACTGAACAGCACGGTTTCGTCCAGCACCGGCATCTCCCCGGTGAGGCGGTCGCGGTAGGTGGAGTGGGTGGCGACCTGGGCGTAATAGGCGGCCTTGCGGCGGGCTACCGCCCCGGCCGCGTTCGCCGGCACCGGCACCAGCTCCGGGGCAAGCTGCGCATTCAGCCCATCCCGCAGCATCTTCAGCGCCTCCGCCCGCATCTGCGAGATACGCGACTCCGTCACCCCCAGCTCAGCCGCCAGCTCACGCATCGGACGATCCTCGAAGAAACACCCCCGCACCACCACGCGCAAACGCTCCGGCAGCACCTCAATCGCATCCCGCAGATACGCCCGCCGCTCCCGCGCCAGCAACGTCGCCTCCGGCGTCGCCGACGTCGACGGCAGCACCGAATCAGCCCCCACCGAATCCGTGATCACATCCAGCCGGAGCACCACCGACGAATGCAGATCCGCATCCAGCCGCTCCACCTCAGCCACCGCCACCCCCAGCGCAGCAGCCACCTCAGCCACGCTCGGCCGCCGCCCCAGCGACGCCGCCAGCTCATCATGCACCGCATCACGACGACGCACCTTGCTCCGCAACGACCGCGTCGCCCAATCCGCCGAACGCAGCTCATCCAGCAGAGCACCACGAATCCGCCGCACCGCATACCGCCCGAACGGCACCCCCAGCGACGGATCAAAACTCCGCGCCGCAGCCGCCAGCGCAGCCATCCCCGCACTCACCAGATCATCCGTATACACATGACCCGGCAAACGAGAACCGATCGACCTCACCTCAAAATGCACCAACGGCAAGTGATCACGACACAACCCATCAACATCAACCACCGGCGGCAAGGAGCGGGCCCCGGGCAGGGCCGTGACCGCCAGCGGCGGGGCGGCCATCTCCGGCGCAGCTTTCCCCCCGCGACTGATCTGGGAATTCTTCTGGGCGGTCACATATCGAAACCTAGAAATAGGCTTAAGCGCTTTCATAGGCGTGTCCATATATCGAGACACGCAGATGTAACGGGCGTTATCAGAAGCATGTACGATAATGAGGGGCCACTTGCACACAACCCTCCCCGGGGGTAATTTATTTGCGCAAGGCGACATTCACATGTGCCGGATGACCTGGAACAGCCGCCTTAAAATCGGCATGCCACACATTCAGAACACCCGTCTAAAACGCGCGCATTATCCCCGGAGGCACGTCCTGACCTGCGCAGATAGCCACCGCCCCGGCCCGCGCGCACCTACCCGGGAAAAGCCGGCCTCTCGCCCGGGGGACCTTCGGGACGGGGCATCACCCAGGGCGGCGGCGAGAATGCCAGGCGGGCCTGCCCGGAGATAACGCCCGTCCTGATCGCCCGCACGATTACGCGTATTCGCTCAGGCACCAGCCGGATACGCCGATGAGGCAGCACGATGGACGAGCCCGCCGGCAACAGAACGGAGAGTCCGTGTTCGTCTTCGGTGTGCACATCACCTCCCCGGAGGTGTTCGACCGGCACTGCCTTCCCGGCATCGCCGCCTTCGGCGGCCGGGACGCCACCCTCATCACCACTGATGAGGAACCGGCGGCGAAAGCCTGCAATGACATCATCGAGACAGCCGCCGGGATGGACGACGTCGAGGCGATCGTGCTGCTGGAAGAGAACATCGAGATCACCGACCCGCAATTCCTCGCCAAGGCGTCCGCCGCCCTCGGCCAGCAGCCCGCCCCGGACATCGTCTGCCCGGAAAGCCCCGGCACACCCGGCCCCGACCCGCGCTGCCTCATACTGCAGCCCGGCTCAGCGGACCGGATCCGGTTCACCACCGGGCCCGGGACCGCCGCAGACCACGCCGCCGAGCTGCTCAGCCGGGCCGATGCCCTGGGCCTGCGGATCCAGGCCATCGGCCTGGGCATCCAGGCGCACGACGAAACCGGCCCCGACGTGGCCCGCGCCACCCGGGAACGCGGGCTGACGTCATTCCAGAGCGCCTCCCTCACCTGGCAGGGACGGGCAGCGCACCGGATCACCCGCACGCTGCTGGAACGCTGGCGCGAGGAGGGCGAGCACGGCCCGGGCCCGGGAGCCGCGGCCTCCCCCGGACCTGCCGGCCAGGCCCCCGCTCCGGTCACGGGCCCGGGCAGCCGGGTACCGCTCGGGCAGGAGTACGTCCTGGAGCACGCCAGCCTGGTCAGCCACCTTCCCGCGGGCACCCGGCGCCTGCTGGACGTCTCGTGCGGATCGGGGGCCCGCGGCGCGCGGATCAAGGAAGCCACCGGGGCTCACGTCACGGGTATCGAATCCGGGCTGGCGATGGCCGAGGCCGCCCGGACCCGGCTGGACGAGGTGTGGCAGCTCGACCTCAACACCAGCCCGCACCTGCCCGGGAGCGAGGAGCCGTTCGACGTCATCCTCATGGCCGGGGTCATCGACCGGCTGGCCGACCCGGCCGGCACCCTGGCCGCCCTCATCGGCGTGCTGCGCGAGGGCGGGCTGCTCATCGTCACCGTGCCCAACCTCAAGCACTGGTCGATCATCCTGCCGCTGCTGCTCCAGGACCGGTTCACCTACGCCGGCACCGGCCCGGTGCGCCCGTCCAGCCTGCGCTTCTTCACCATGATCGAAGCGGCCGCGATGCTGCGCCAGGCCGGGCTGGAGCAGGTGGAGGTCGCGGCGGCGACCTCGGTGCCGCTAGCCGACCCCGCCCAGCTCGACCCGCTCGTGCAGGCGATGACCGAGTACGGGGCCGACCCGGTCGAGACCAGGACCCTGCTCGATGCGTATGAATTCGTGTTCACCGCCCGGCGCGCCCCGGGCGGGCCCGGGCCGGGCGTTCCCGGCAGCACCTAGTCCGCAGTGCCCGGCGCATTACCAGGCGCATTTCCCGGCGGGTTGCCGGATACCTCGCCCGGTGAATTACCCGGTGAACTTTGCCCGGCAGGTAAGGACAAGAGCCCCCGGCCGGGCGTTGGGGGCACCCGGGCCGAGGGCTCTTGCAGGGCCGGCAGGGGGAGCGCCGGCATGCGAGCCGAGGTTGGGGGGCCTGCGACTCACATTGCAATAAAGATCAATATGACAGTCGTTCCCTTCCCCATCGGCAGCGGCTGCCCCGAGCTGAGCCGTTCAGCGCGACCCGGCTAAAAGTCCGGCTCAGGCCGGGGTCTGGCGATCGATATCCTCATCCCCGGGAGCCAGCGTGAGGCGGTCGCGGTAGGTGGAGTGGGTGGCGACCTGGGCGTAATAGGCGGCCTTGCGGCGGGCTACCGCCCCGGCCGCGTTCGCCGGCACCGGCACCAGCTCCGGGGCAAGCTGCGCATTCAGCCCATCCCGCAGCATCTTCAGCGCCTCCGCCCGCATCTGCGAGATACGCGACTCCGTCACCCCCAGCTCAGCCGCCAGCTCACGCATCGGACGATCCTCGAAGAAACACCCCCGCACCACCACGCGCAAACGCTCCGGCAGCACCTCAATCGCATCCCGCAGATACGCCCGCCGCTCCCGCGCCAGCAACGTCGCCTCCGGCGTCGCCGACGTCGACGGCAGCACCGAATCAGCCCCCACCGAATCCGTGATCACATCCAGCCGGAGCACCACCGACGAATGCAGATCCGCATCCAGCCGCTCCACCTCAGCCACCGCCACCCCCAGCGCAGCAGCCACCTCAGCCACGCTCGGCCGCCGCCCCAGCGACGCCGCCAGCTCATCATGCACCGCATCACGACGACGCACCTTGCTCCGCAACGACCGCGTCGCCCAATCCGCCGAACGCAGCTCATCCAGCAGAGCACCACGAATCCGCCGCACCGCATACCGCCCGAACGGCACCCCCAGCGACGGATCAAAACTCCGCGCCGCAGCCGCCAGCGCAGCCATCCCCGCACTCACCAGATCATCCGTATACACATGACCCGGCAAACGAGAACCGATCGACCTCACCTCAAAATGCACCAACGGCAAGTGATCACGACACAACCCATCAACATCAACCACACTCCCGGCAGGAGTGCGCACATCATTCGAAGCGGTCACTGCTTCAGTCTTCAAACCGGGACATTGACCCCTCAACTTTTGTCTGGATTGTGAGATGTGGCACGTCAGCAAGTTAAATCGAACAGCTTTCAGGCTTAAACCTGGACAAGTTGCATGCAACTCAATGGGCAGCAGCGGCCGTTGCCGGCATGGTCAGGCAGATTTTCAGACAATGCCGGCAACGGCCTCCCCTGCAAGCCCTGGCAGACATAGATTCGACGTGCGCCCGAGCATCCTGAGCATCTTAAGATTCAATCTCCAGCGCTGCTGATGAGAATTTCACTCATGTAGTTCGCGCTCAGAATTGTTGATTGGCAAGTGATTTCGCACTCCGCCCGGGCAACCGCCCGCACCCCCTCCCGGACCGCCGCCCAGGCGGGGACTGCCGCACCCGGGCAGGAGGCAGCGCCCTCGCACGCGCAGCCAATCCCGACGACTGCGGGCACAATTCCGTTCAGGACCGCTCAGAACGGCTCAGGTCCAGACGATGAGGGCGGCGTGAACATTAGGAGCCGCGCGTGAGCAACATGTCCGTCGACGACAACACACTCATGGCGCTGTCCAACCTCTCATCGGGGCTGTGGCGCATCCAGGAACTGCTCGAGTTGCTGACCTACCGGCTGGAAACCCAGCAGGTACTCATCGAATCGGGCCGTTCGCGCTGGATGGGCAGGTCAACCCGAGAGATCGAGCTGGTGCTCGCAGAGATGCGAGAAGCCGAACTGCTGCGCGCTGTCGACGCCGGTCCCGTGTGCGAGGCACTCGGGCTGGCGCTCGATACCCCCCTCAGCCAGATCGCAGCTGCCGCCCCGGCCCCCTGGAATCAGGTCCTCGGTGAGCACCGCATGGCGCTCACCGCTGCCACCCAGGAACTGGCCACGCTCAGCCGCGCCAACAGCGACATGCTCGAGGCCAGCTACAAGGCGGTCCAGGAGACCCTCGAACGGTTCAACCACGCACCCGGCGGAGAGACATACACCGCCACGGGCGCCCGGGAGAACCGTCGTTCACACCATCTCTTCGATCAGAAATCCTGATCGTCTAGTCCAAGGGTGGGAGACCTACTTCTGATGAGCACGACTACCAACATGACTACGCATGTGGACATCACCCTCGACTCCGGTCTCGTCGGCTTTCCGCTCGCCCGGCATTTCCGCCTCACCGAGGCGGCCGGCGGGCTGTACGAGATGACGTGCCTCGACATCCCCGACATGGCATTCGTGGTGGTGGCCCCGAGCCCGTTCTTCCCGGACTACTCGCCGGTGATCGACCCGGCGACGGCGGCCCGCATCGGCCTGGAGTCCCCCGAGGACGCGGTGGTCCTGCTGCTGGTCAACCTCGGCACCGAGAACGAGCCCCCGGGCGCCAACCTGCTCGCCCCGGTCGTGGTCAATGTGGCCAGCAAGAAGGCCATGCAGGTGGTGCTCGAAGGACAGGAACTGCCGCTGCGCGCGAGCTTCCCGGCTGCCTGAGGATCTGAGCTGTAGCCTATCCACCAGCATCCTTTCTCAGCCCCTCCGCATCGAAGAGATAAGGGATATCAGTGCTGGTCCTAAGTCGACGTCCGCAGCAGAGCCTCCTCATTGGACACGACGTTGTCGTGACAGTGCTGGAGGTCAACGGCGACACTGTCCGCATCGGCATCAAGGCACCGTCGGATGTCGAC
>CAMCQD010000041.1 GCA_945876925.1 uncultured Dermatophilus sp. | reverse complement strand
ACCTAGGTAAACGTGCACGGAGTCCCGAAAACGGCATACCTGCGATCGCTACCCCTGGCCGGACCGGGCCTGCCACCGTGACGACGCGGCACTCCTGGCTGCTCCCGGGCAGCCGGAGCTGAGGTGCTGGCGCAGTATGCCCGCCAGGTGTGCAGGGCGGGGGTGCCGGGCAGAGATGTCAGCGAATCGATAACTCAGGCATGGCCGTGCGAGCCGGGAGGCCTGCGCCGGATCAGCTGCTCCGGTCCCAGGGCGGTTTCCGCCCGCGGGGGTGTCCCCTATGTTCCTTGTCAAGCGGTGAGGGGCTGTGGTGAGGGTTGAGGGATAGGTGCGGGCGGCGGGAAAGCACGCTACGGGGACGCCTCAGCCGGTTCGCCCGGCCCGCTCGCGGAGGTGCGGGCGGGAAGATGCGAGCGGTGCCCCGGTTCGGCTGCGAGCCAGGCCCGGGGAGCGCGGGCCAGGGAACTGGCCGGGAGGGCTCAGCGGGAGCCGGTAGCGGGATCGGCCTGGGCGCGGTGCCTGCTGGGTGCGGGTGAGGGCTCGCAGGTGACCGAGGGCGCGATGTGTTCCTTTGCGAGGGCACGGCACATCCGCGCGGAAAATACGGATCCTCTCTCGTGCGCTGGCGGGTCGATTGCTGCTCCCCGGTCCAGCGGCGCGAGGCCGTGCCGCTGGACCGGGGAGTCCTGGTAGCTGCCCGAGGCCGGCCTCCTCTGGAGCCGTCCGGAGCGGGTATCTCAGGCATCCAGCGGGTCCCGGGCAGGTCCGTCTGGGCCGCCCGGAATGTGCCGCTGATCTGTGCTCACCGCAGGGGCAAGAGCCTGACCTCGCCGCCGAGCAGGGAGAGCGGGTCGATGTACTCCAGTCCGCGTTTAGCTCCCCAGTGCAGGCAGCTTGCGGGCGGGCAATGGGCCGATCCTGGTTTGATCCGCCCGATGACATCTCCCGAATGCACCGTCTCGCCCTTCTTCACCGAGGCGATGACAGGCTCGTACGTGGTGCGCACCCCGGTGGTGTGCTGGATGCTCACGACCGGCTTTCCGGCGACCGAGCCGGCGAAGTACACGACCCCGCTATTGGCCGCGTACACCGTGCCGCTGGCGTTGGTGCGCAGGTCGACTCCGCGATGCCCCGCGTTCCAGCGCTGCGGCGGCTTCTCGAACCGGCGGGCAATCTCGACGGTGCCGTTGAGCGGCACCCGCCACTTTCCCGGGATGAGCTCGGCGGCGTCGTGCGCCTTGCCGAGTCGCCCGAGGGTGACGCCGCGGGCCGCTGCCTTTGACAGGAGGTGACGGGCCACCGCCCCGCCCACGACCCGCGCCCCCGTGGAGGCGACAGCGCCGCCGACGCCGACTGGTCCGGTGACCATGCCGAGCGCGAACAGGGGAATGGTGAGGTCGATGGGCATTGCCCGAGCGTGCCGGGCCGGGTGCGCTGCGCGCCCTGCCACGGTGGCCGTCCTGTGGACAGCTGCGCGCCCTTCACCGGGGTTGTGGACCGGCGGCTAGCGGGGCTGGCGCGGGCCCGCTAGCCGGGCTGGCCCTGATGCGTGCCCGCTTGAGCCGGTGCTGCGGCGGGGGTTGCGGCGCACCCGGATACCGCAGCCAGGAGCGGCCCGGCAGAGGCGCGGTTCGGCTATCTGGCCAGCACGCCTCCCTGGTTGCCGGGGCGCTGCGGCCCCGGTTCTGATCACTTGCGGCTGTGGCTCGGGCGGGTTGGCGGGCTCGTTTGTTCCTGCCGGAGATGGCAGGGGAGTCATGTCCTGTCTGGTCGCCGCTCGTGCCTGGCGGCTGCTGCAGCGTCCTGGCGTGAGCGGGCAGGTCTGCGGCCGGGGGAGTGCCTGCGCGCGTGCGGCTTTGGTTTCAGGGCGCCGGTCAGCGCGCCTGTGCTCCGGAAGGCCTGGGACCACGACGGGGCCGGGGCAGGGCTGCCGGGTCAAGCAGGTTCCCGGGTTAGCGGGGCCGGCAGGCGCAGGTTCCCGGGCCAGGCGCCAGCGGGCTCAGGGCAGTCCGTCCCGGCGCAGGCCGGTGACCATCGCCTCCAGGCGGCGCATTCCCTCGGCGAGGGTGTCATCGCGCTTGCAGAACGCGAATCGCACGATGCTGTCGGCGGCATGCGGCTCGTCGTGGAACACCGACACGGGGATCGCGGCCAGTCCGTACCGGGCGGGCATGTCATGGCAGAACGCGGCCGCGTCCTCGACGCCGAGCCCGGCCAGGTCGGCGGTGATGAAGAACGTGCCCGCCGGGACGCTGACCGGCACGTCCAGCCTGTTCAGGGTGCCGGCTACCAGGTCGCGTTTGCGTTCCAGCACCTTGGCGGCCCCGGTGAAGTACGCCTCCGGCAGGTCCAGGCCGACAGCAATGGCCGGCTGCAGCGGAGCACCCCCGGAGTAGCTGAGGAACTGCTTGACCGCCGCGGCGGCCGCGACGCCCTCGGCTGGCCCGGTGACCCAGCCGACCTTCCAGCCGGTGACCGAGAAGCTCTTGCCGCCCGACCCGATGGACAGGGTGCGCGCCGCCGCCCCGGGCAGGGAGGCGACCGGCACGTGCGGCACGTCGTCGAAGGTGAGGTGCTCGTACACCTCGTCGGTGATGATCCAGGCGTCATGCTGCACCGCCAGGTCAACGATGAGCTGCAGCTCATCGGGGGCGAACACCTTGCCGGTGGGGTTGTGCGGTGAGTTGAGCAGCACGGCGCGGGTGCGCGGCCCGAACGCCGCCCGCAGCGAGTCCTCATCGACGTCATAGCCGGGAAAGCGCAGCACGCTGGTGCGCCGTCTCGCCCCGGCCAGCGCGATGATCGCCGCGTACGAGTCGTAGTACGGCTCGAAGGTGACCACTTCGTCGCCCGGTTCGCACAGGCCGAGCAGGCATGAGGCGATCCCCTCGGTGGCGCCGTGGGTGATGAGCACCTGGCTCGCCGGGTCGAGGCTGATGCCGGAGAACCTGGCCCGGTGCCGGGCCACGGCCTGCCTGAGCTGCGGCGTGCCATTGGCTGGCGGGTACTGGTTGTGCCCGGAGGCGATTGCCTCGCGGGCTGCCTGGAGGACCTCGGCGGGGCCGTCGGAGTCGGGGAACCCCTGGCCGAGGTTCACCGCGCCGTGCTCGGCGGCCAGGGCGCTGATGGTGCCGAAGATGGTGGAACCGAACGGGCGCAGCCGCGCGACGAGGGGTTGGTCCATCGCCTCAGCCTACGGTCGCGTGCGCGCGGGCCTGGCGTGGGTGCGGCAGCGGCGATTCGCTCTGGTGGCGGGCCGCAACGTAAACTAGGCCCACCTCTTGACCCGGCACCGTCGCCCGCGCGGGATCGCTCCCGGGAGAACCCCAGGGGGTGCCCGCGCAGCCGATGCAAGCACCGTCTCGGCCGAGGGGAATTCGCGCGTCCTCACCCGGTACGGCCGGGGACGGCAGACCCGCAGTCCGGTTCACCCCGCCGGTGGGCAGCCGTCAGGGCGCCAGGAACGGGCTGCGCAATCCCGCACGGCCCGTGGACAACTGGAACGAGAGAAGGAGACCACGGCATGGCCGTCGTCACCATGCGCCAGCTCCTGGAGAGCGGCGTCCACTTCGGGCACCAGACCCGCCGCTGGAACCCCAAGATGAAGCGCTTCATCATGACGGAGCGCAACGGCATCTACATCATCGACTTGCAGCAGTCGCTGACCTACATCAACGAGGCCTACGACTTCATCAAGCAGACCGTCGCCCACGGTGGCACGGTGCTGTTCGTCGGCACCAAGAAGCAGGCCCAGGAGGCTATCAGCGAGCAGGCGACCCGGGTCGGGATGCCGTATGTGAATCACCGCTGGCTGGGCGGCATGCTCACGAACTTCAACACCGTTCACAAGCGCCTGGAGCGCCTCAAGGAACTCGAGGCGATCGATTTCGATGACGTCGCCGGATCGGGCCGCACCAAGAAGGAGCTGCTGGTCCTCCGCCGTGAGAAGGAGAAGCTGGAGCGTACCCTGGGCGGCATCCGGGACATGTCCAAGGTGCCGTCGGCGGTGTGGATCGTCGACACCAAGAAGGAGCACCTGGCCGTCACCGAGGCTCGCAAGCTGAACATCCCGGTCGTGGCGATCCTGGACACCAACTGCGACCCCGATGAGGTCGACTACAAGATCCCCGGCAACGACGACGCCATCCGCTCGGTCACGCTGCTCAGCCGCGTGGTCGCCGACGCCGTCGCCGATGGCCTGATGGCCCGCAGCGCAGGCGCCGCCGGAGCCTCCGGTGCCGCTGGCGCCGAGGCCGAGCCGCTCGCCGAGTGGGAGCGCGAACTGCTGGCCGGGCAGCAGGCCGGGACCGCTGCCGCTGAGGCCGGTGCGCAGGCCGCCGCCGCGGACGCGCAGGAGCTTCCCGGGCAGGCCTGAGCCAGCCCTTCCGCGCCCCGGCGGCCGCCGCGCGCGACCATCGGGCACACCCCGAATTGCCTTTGACAACGCAGCTGCTCGCGGGCGGGACGCTTCGCCCGCGAGCAGCGTCACGAAAGAGAGTGAAACCGGAACGATGGCGAATTACACCACCGCCGACATCAAGGAAGTCCGCGCCAAGACCGGCGCTGGCATGCTCGATGTGAAGAAAGCTCTGGACGAGGCCGGCGGCGACAAGGTGAAGGCGGCCGAGCTGCTGCGCGTCAAGGGCCTCAAGGGCATCACCAAGCGCGAAGGGCGCTCGGCCTC
Organism: uncultured Dermatophilus sp.; assembly: GCA_945876925.1. Classification (GTDB taxonomy): domain Bacteria; phylum Actinomycetota; class Actinomycetes; order Actinomycetales; family Dermatophilaceae; genus Dermatophilus. The sequence continues at coordinate 4,925 of CAMCQD010000041.1, read as the reverse complement.
CAATGGCCTGGTCGCCGCGCAGGTCGACGGCAATGTCGGCACCATGGTCGAGGTTAACTGCGAGACGGACTTCGTCGCCAAGGGCGAGCGGTTCATCGAACTGGCCAACGCCGTGCTCGCCGCCGCGGTGGCCTCGGGCGTGACCGACGCCGGGGAGCTGCTGGAGGTGGCCGTCGACGGCGGCACCGTGCGCAGCCTCATCGAGGACAACGCCGCCGCCATCGGCGAGAAGATCGAGGTCCGCCGCGTCGGCCGCCTTGAGGGCGAGAACGTGCTCGCCTACCTGCACAAGACCAGCCCCGACCTGCCCCCGCAGATCGGCGTGCTGTTCGCCTTCACCGGCGGGAACGAGGCAATCGGCCGCGACGTAGCCATGCACATCGCGGCGTTCTCCCCGCTGGCCCTGACCCGCGAGGAGATCGACGAGGAGACCGTCGCTAACGAGCGCCGGATCGCCGAGGAGACCGCCCGCGAGGAGGGCAAGCCCGAGAAGGCGCTGCCGCGTATCATCGAGGGCCGCGTGAACGCTTTCTTCGCCGAGAACGTGCTGCTCGACCAGAAGTTCGCCAAGGACCAGAAGAAGCAGGTCAAGGCGGTCCTGTCGGAGGCGGGCGCGGAGGCCTCCGGCTTCATCCGGTTCCGCGTGGGTGCCTGAGCCCACCTGGCGAGCCCGTGCGGGCGGGTGAGGCCCGCAGCCGGCGCTTAGCTCCGGGCCTCACCCGGGTGCACCGCGCGCGTTCTGGCCTGCGTGCCAGGGGCGGAACGGTCCCCGGGAGAGTCCTGCGGACCTGCTTTTTCGTGAACGACACGGGGCCCGCCTCCCGCTACGGGAGGTGGGCCCCGATCGTGTGCGCGGATGTGTGACAATCGGGCGGAAAGTCCACAGCGGGTTGCGCGCCCGCGCCCGTCGCCCGCGAGGGCTCCGATGATGAAGGGAAATCACCGCACGTGACCACGCAGGCGAGTCGTTCTTATCAGCGTGTGCTCCTCAAGCTCTCGGGCGAGGCGTTCGGCGGCGGGGCCATCGGGGTCGATCCGGATGTCGTCCGGGGAATCGCCAGGCAGATCGCGGTGGCGGTCAAGGAGGGCGTGCAGGTCGCCATCGTGGTCGGCGGGGGTAACTTCTTCCGCGGCGTCGAACTGCAGCAGCGTGGCATGGAACGTGCCCGGGCGGACTACATGGGCATGCTCGGCACGGTGATGAACTGCCTCGCCTTGCAGGACTTCCTGGAAAAGGAGGGCGTGGAGACGCGGGTGCAGACCGCCATCGAGATGGGCCAGGTCGCCGAGCCGTACATCCCGCGGCGGGCGATCCGCCACCTGGAGAAGGGCCGCGTGGTCATCTTCGGCGCAGGCGCGGGGATGCCGTTCTTCTCCACGGACACGGTGTCGGCGCAGCGGGCGCTGGAGTGCCGCTGCGATGCGGTGTTCATGAGCAAGAACGGGGTAGACGGCGTCTACACGGCCGATCCGCGGACCGACCCGAGCGCCACCAAGCTCGACCGGGTCACCTACGACGACGCCCTGCGCGACGGCCTGAAAGTGGTCGACGCCGCCGCGTTCAGCCTGTGCCGCGAGAACGGCCTGCCCATGGTGGTGTTCGCGATGCAGGGCGATGGGTCGATCACCCGGGCCCTGCGCGGGGAGCTGATCGGCACTGAGGTGTACAGCGCCTGATCTGCCCGCTTCGGATCTGCAAGGATGTTTCTCACGAGTGCACGCCGGGACCACCGGCGCCGGGAATGAAGGGGTCCGCGATGCTGGACGAGACGATGTTCGAGGCCGAGGAGAAGATGGAGAAGGCCCTCGAGGTCGCCAAGGAGGATTTCGCGGCCATCCGGACCGGGCGGGTGGTGCCCGGCATGTTCAACAAGATCCTCGTGGACTACTACGGGGCGCCCACGCCATTGCAGCAGCTGGCCTCGTTCCAGTCGCCGGAAGCCCGTACGGTTCTCATCACTCCGTATGACAAGGGCAGCATGAACGCGGTCGAGAAGGCGCTGCGCGACTCCGACCTGGGCGTCAACCCCAGCAATGACGGGGTGACCATCCGGTGCGTGCTGCCGGCGCTGACCGAGGAGCGCCGTAAGGAGTACATCAAGCTGGCCCATCGCAAAGGCGAGGACGCCAAGGTGTCCATCCGCAACATCCGCCGCCACGCCAAGGACCGGATCGACCGGGCCATCAAGGACGGCGAGGTCGGCGAGGACGAGGGCATGCGCACCGAGAAGGAGCTGGAGACCCTCACCCGCAAGTTCGTTGACCGGGTGGACGTCCTGCTGAAGGGCAAAGAGGCCGAGCTGCTCGAGGTCTGAGGTGCCCGCGGCGGCGCAGGCCAGGACGAGTAAGGCCGGGCGCAACCTGCCCGCAGCGATCGCGGTCGGAGCCGGGCTGGGGGCGCTGGCGCTGGTGTGCCTGTTCAGCGCCGCATGGGGGTGGCTGTTGCGCGCCACCCCCGCCTGCTTCAACGGGGGGGCCTCGATCCGGCGCGGTTTCGTCGCGGGCGGGCATGCGGTCCCGGTGCTGCCGGTCGTGATCGGCGCGGCGGCTATGCTCCCCGCTGCTTATGCCGCCGGGCCATCGGGCCTGACTGTCGTGTTCGGCCTGACGGTGCTGGCGGTCGTCGTCTGGCGGTTCTGCGATGGTCCCCGGGCGGACACCGCGCGGGATATCGGCAGCGGCGTGTTCATGGTGGCCTACGCCCCGTTCCTGGCGTCGTTCTCGGCACTGTTGCTGGCTCAGCCGGACGGGCAGCTGCGGGTGGTGTGCTTCGTGCTCATCACCGTCTTCAGCGACATCGGCGGTTACGCAGCTGGTGTGCTGTTCGGTAAGCACCCGATGGCGCCCACGGTGAGCCCGAAGAAATCATGGGAGGGGTTTGCCGGGTCGGTGATCTCGTGCGCGGTGGCGGGCGCGGCCAGCGTCACGCTGCTCCTCGGCGGGCCCTGGTGGGCGGGCGTGATCACCGGCGCGGTACTGGCATCCCTGGCCACCCTGGGTGACCTCACCGAGTCGATGCTCAAGCGCGACCTGGGGATCAAGGATTTCGGGACGATGCTGCCCGGGCACGGGGGCCTGATGGACCGGATGGATTCGCTGCTGGTGTGCGCCCCGGCGGCGTGGATCCTGTTTACCGTGCTGCTCGGAGGGTGACTCCGGGGGGGCGTGCGAGGGGACTCAGGTGTCGAGCAGGGAAGACAGCTCGCTGGGCACGTGAATGGCGATCTCGTTCTCCTCATGCCTGGTCAGCGGAGTGTGCTCGGTCAGGCCGGGCCCGTGCGCCCAGTACACGTGCGGGCTGGTGGCACCGCGGTCCTGGTAACCATTGCGGGCGAATACCGACATCGGGCCGACCGCCATCAGGGAGGCCACATCGTCGACCACGCGCAGCACGAGGTGGCTGGCGTTCGGCATCGCGCAGAACACGCCCTTGCTGGTGTCCGCGCCGGGGTGGAGCAGTTCGACGACCTCAGGCAGCAGGATGGCCAGGCTCGCCACGGACAGTGAATCGCCCATGAGGCCAGTGAAGGTGAGCTGGTCGGGGGTGGTGATGTGGCGCACCTCGATGGTGTCGCCGATGTCGGCGAGCAGTTCAGCCAGCTGCGAGCGGCCCCGGGCGACGAGTTCGGCCGGGGAACCGAACCTGGCGAGTTCACCGGCGGGCGGTGCGATCACGGACGTGGGCAGCGCCACCACGAGGATCTCGGCCAGGCCTGGGGCGAAAGCGCGCACGTGGGTGAGGTCGGATAGGACCGGCACCTGGTCAACGTCGGCTAGATGCAGCCGCAGCGAGGAGAGCACCGACTCATCGGTCAGCCCGGTTTCCCCGTCTTCGCCAGGCGCGCCCTCGCGTTTGCGGCGGAACAGCTGCCGCCAGCCGTCGAAACCCATCCGCCCCCCGTCCATGTCGTTACCTGTGAGCATAGCTGCGGGGCAAGGCCGGATCCGGCAGACCCCCGGACCGCCGTCACGCCTTTGGCCAACGCCTGCGGCCAGCACGAACCGGGTCCGGGGGAGCGTTCGCTGCCCGGGTTCGCGCGCGGGAACCGACGGCCTCCTGCGGGAGTCGTCGCGGCTGTGCTTGCCGGGGGTGGTTCCGCCGGGCCCGCGCCGATGCCCGCGAGTGAGGGGCGGGTCCGGGCTGGGGGTGTGGTGCCGGGCGGGTAGCGATCGGAGGTATCCCGTTTTCGGGTTGGTGCGCGCGTTTATGCAGGTGAATGTGCGCAGGTGCCGGAGAAAGGGATACTTGGGATCGCTACGTCCGCCGGACAGCCCCCGGCGCGCGTGCGCTGATCGTAGTAGACGGTGTCGCCGGTGAAGATGCCCGCGAACGCCCTGGCGCGCGGGAGCTGACCCTCGGGGGTGGGCTGGGAATTCAGTGCCGGTTCCCGGGGGCAGTTCCTTCCGGGAAGATGCCCCGCCAGGCCGGGTACCCCGGTATCTCGTACAGGGCCGGGTTGGCGGCGGGCGGCGTTGCTGGGACACTGGCCGCGATGAGCACCGCATCCCGTCCTGCCTCCCGACCCCGCCCTCGCCCGGGTCAGGTCACCTTGCCGGCCCCGGGTAATCCGATGCCGCCGCAGCACCTGGCCGATCTGGATGTGCCTGCCCGGGAAGCGGCCGTCAGGCAGCTGGGCCTGCCGGCCTTCCGGGCCAGGCAGCTCTCAGTGCACTACTTCACGCACTTCACCGCCGGCACCGGCGAGATGAGCGACCTGCCCAAGGCGGCCCGGGAACCGATCGCACAGGCGCTGCTGCCGCCGCTGCTCACGAGCGTGCGCGAGCTGACCGCCGACGAGGGCCGCACGGTCAAGTCGGTGTGGCGGCTGCACGACGGCGCCCTGATCGAGAGCGTGCTCATGCGCTACCCCAAGCGGGTCACCATGTGCATCTCCAGCCAGGCAGGCTGCGGGATGAACTGCCCG
>CAMCQD010000040.1 GCA_945876925.1 uncultured Dermatophilus sp. | reverse complement strand
CGGCGTTCTCAGGCTGGCGGATTGGCCGACTGGACCGCTGGCCCGGTGGACTTACCCAGCGTGCGGGCGATCTCGTCCCACTCCGCCCAGGTCGCCGCCCGTTCCCGTTCGCTCTCCTCCAGCGCGGCCTGCCGGGCCGCCGGGCTGAGATGGTCGATGTACAAGGTGCCGTGCAGGTGGTCGACTTCATGCTGCAGGCACCGCGCGAACAGGCCGACCCCGTCCACGCGGACGGGGTTGCCGCGCTGGTCGACTCCTTCGACGTACGCGCGGGTCGGCCGGGCCAGCGGGCTGAACGCGCCCGGCACCGACAGGCAGCCTTCCTTGTCGACATTCGTCTCCTCGGCGTCCACCACGTGGACTACCGGATTGCACACGTGCCCGACGTGGCGCACCTCGTAGGCGTCGATGCAGTCGTACACGAACAGCCGCAGGCCGACGCCGATCTGCGGGGCGGCCAGGCCGACTCCGTTGGCGCACTCCATGGTGGCGAACATGTCGTTGACGAGGGTGCGGAGCTGGCGCGAGCCGAACTCGGTGACATCACGCGCGGGACGGTGCAGCACCGGCTCGCCGTTGACCGTCACCCGCAGGCGGTTCCCGCGGCGCACCTCGACCAGGGGGTCGGGTAGCCGGCTGACCGGCCTGCCCATGAACCGGGGGCGGCGGTCCCGCACCGAGTCCAGGGTGGGGTCACCGGTGTCGCGGCGGCCGAAGGCGCCGAAGGCGGACAAGCTGGGACACATAACCCCATGTTCGCCGATCGCCCCCGCTTCATGGAGCCCGGGACGCATCCTGGTCGGCCAGGCGGGGCCGGGATGGTGTCCTTCCCGGGCTGGGAGGGGTTCCCCGGGCGGGATACGACGGGCACGCGCAGGCGCCACGCGAGACGGCCGGTGTCTGCGGAGCGGGCCGGGCACGGCCGGGTCGCGGGTGATGTCCGCGACTCAGCCATAGCGCTGCTGATACGAAATCCTTGTGACGAGCAGCTTTCGTCAACTGAGCGTGCGCGACGCCACTCGCGTCGGTATTTGACCCTTGTGCGAACGGTTTTCATGCGACAGAGTGGCTGCGCATATCCTCGCTCCAAGGAGATGAATCGTGAAGACACGACTGTTCGCTGCCGCTGCTCTGCTCGGCCTCGCCGGAATCGTGGGCGGTGGTTCGCCAGCCCATGCCGCCGAGGCCTGGTCTGCCCCCGCGGCGGAGGCCTGGACGGCACCTGCCGCCGAGGCATGGTCCGTGCCCGCTGCTGAAGCCTGGGGGGTTCCCGCCGCGGAGGCCTGGTCTGCCCCAGCCGCCGAGGCGTGGTCCGTGCCCGCGGCTGAGGCGTGGCTGCCCGCCGCGGAGGCCTGGCTGCCAGCTGCCGAGGCCTGGCTGCCCGCCGCGGAGGCATGGGGAGTGCCTGCCGCTGAAGCCTGGAACGCCCTGAAGGCCGCGCTTTCCGCTCTGCGCTGAGCTGGACTGGACACCGCCGGTAGGCGGTGCGGGCACGTGCTGCGGCTCGTGAGCGATGTGCTCACCTGGCCGCCTGGCTGCCCGCACCGCTACCGGCGGCTTGTCGTCCGCAGGATGCGGTTCAGCGCGGGATGAGGTTGCGGTAGCTGCCCCCGGTCAGGAGCGCATTCACGTTGTGCTCGATGAGTTCCCCGGCCCCGACCGGGCGGCCCCCGGCCGCGTGCGGGGTGATGATCAGCCCGGGGGCCTCCCACAGCGGCGAGTCCGCCGGCAGCGGCTCGGTGTGCGTCACGTCGATCGCGGCCCCGGCGAGCTGCCCCGCGCGCAGCGCCGCCACCAGGGCGTCCTCATCGACGGTCGTGCCCCGGCCCACATTGACCAGGTAGGCGGACGGGGGCAGCATGGCGAGCCGGCGGGCGTCGAGGATGTTCCGGGTCGCCGCCGACATCGGCAGGATCATGACGAGCACGTCGGTGCTGGCCAGCACCTCCGGCAGGCTCGCCTCGGTGACCACCGGATATCCCGCGCGCTCGCCGCCGCTGCGGGCGATGCCGCGCACCTGCGCCCCCAGGGCAGTCAGCACCGGGGCCAGATTGGCCGCGATGCTGCCGAATCCCCAGATCGTCACCCGCGCGCCGATGAGCGAGTGCGTCGTGCCGTCGGGGGCGCGCAGCGGCTGCGGCCCGCCCAGGGCCTCGTTCCAGACGTGGGGGGGCGGGGGGGGCGCGCCCAGGGGGGGCCCCCCCCCCCCCCCCCGGCGGCGCCCCCCCCCCAGCGCGAGGATGAGCCCCACGGCGTGCTCGGTCACGGGCTTATCGTGCAGCCCCACCCCGGAGCACAGCACGACGTCCGGCGCGAATCCGGCAGCGAGCACATCGTCCGGCCCGGCGTGCAGCGCCTGCACTAGCCGCAGGTCCCCCATCCGGCGGGCGGCGTCGGGCAGGACGTGCGGCGCTTGCCCCCAGGCCACGAGGATCTGCGCGTCCGCGTGCTCTGGCGGAACGGGGATGCGCGGATCGTAAGCGACCACCTCGGCCCCGGGCAGGTGCGGCGCCGGGCCGTCGTACCAGGTCGGGAGCAGCAGCTTCACGGGCCTGACCTCCTGATCGTCGTGAGGGTCGTTTCAGCGGGCCGGATGCAGGCGGGTGCGACCAGCCTAGAGACCCGGCCTCCCTGAGCCCGGCCCCTTCAGGCGGCGGGTTCCGGTGACCTGACGCACAGACAGCCAGCCGGCAGTTGCGCTAATGTCCTGACAAGGCGTGGGTAGATGGCCCATGCAGTGACGACGCCGGAACGAGGGAGTTCACATGCGTATCGGTATTGCCGGAGCCGGGCGGATTGGTGCCTACCATGCCAGGACCATCACGGACCTGCCCGGGGTAGACGAGGTCGTCATCACCGACGCCTTCCCCGAGGCCGCGCAGCAGGCAGCCGCCGCAGTCGGCGCTACCGTCGCCCCCGACGCCGGGGCGATGCTCGCCGGTGGCATCGACGCCCTGGTCATCGCGGCAGCCACCAATGCGCACGCCGGCCTCATCCGGGCCGGCATCGAGGCGGGGGTGCCCACCTTCTGCGAGAAGCCGGTCGCGGCCACCCTGGAGGAGTCGATCCAGCTCGCCGAGCTCGAGCGCGGCACCGACGTGCCGGTGCAGATCGGCTTCCAGCGCCGGTTCGACGCCGGTTACGTGCGGGTCCACGACGCGATCCGCTCCGGCGAGGTCGGCGTGGTGCACACGATCCGGGCCTGCACCCTGGACACCGCTCCGCCGCCGGAGGCGTACATCAAGGTGTCCGGCGGGATCTTCCGCGACTGCAACATCCATGACCTCGACGTGATCCGCTACGTCAGCGGGCGCGAGGTGGAGACCGTCTACGCCGTGGGCGCCAGCAAGGGCGCGGAGTACATCAGGAACGCCGGGGACTTCGACACCGTCAGCGCGCTGCTCACCCTGGACGACGGCACCCCGGTGCTGCTCACCGGCACCCGGAACAACTCCTACGGCCACGACGTGCGCATGGAGGTGCTCGGCAGCGACCTTGACCTGTCGGTCGGCATGAACGACGCGATGCCGCTGGTCTCGGCCGAGCCGGGGATCACCTGGCCGGCTGGCCCGACGGTCTCGGACTTCATGCTGCGGTTCAAGGACGCCTACGTCACCGAACTGGCCACCTTCCTCAAGGTGGCCCGGCGCGAGATCCCCAGTCCGTGCACCATTGCCGACGGCCTGCAGGCGATCCGGGTCGCCGCCGCGTGCGACATCTCCGCGCACGAGGGCCGCATCGTCAAGGTCGCCGAGATCCCCGGCGGCGGGTTCGCCGGCTGATCCGCCGGGGAGGCGAGGAAGCGCCGATGAGTACGTTCCCTGCCGTACTGCCGGCCTCGCGCCGCCCGGACCCGATGGATGCCCCGGCGCTGCGCTGGGGCATCCTGGGAACCGGCTGGATCGCTGATAGATTCACCGCCGCGCTGGCGCATACCGGCCAGCGGGTCGCCGCCGTGGCGTCCCGCTCGGCGGATAAGGCGCAGGCGTTCGCCTCGGCCCGCGGCATCCCGCGCGGGTACGGCAGTTACGCCGACCTGGTGGCCGATCCGGGCGTTGACATCGTCTACGTGGCGACGCCGCACCCGCAGCACCGTGAGAACGCACTGCTCTCCATCGCAGCGGGCAAGCCCGTCGTGGTCGAGAAGCCCTTCGCGATCAACGCCGCCCAGGCCCGCGAGATCGCTGAGGCGGCGCAGGCGGCCGGGGTGTTCGCGATGGAGGCACTGTGGTCGTTCCTGCTGCCCAAATGGGATGTCCTCGCCCAGCTGATCGCGGACGGCGCGCTCGGGCAGGTCCGCGCGGTGCACTCCGACCACGGTGAGGTTTTCGCCGGGGATCACCGGATCAAGGATCCGGCCCTGGCCGGGGGCGCCATGCTCGACATGGGCCTGTACGACGTCGCCCTCATCGACTTCGTCCTGGGCAGCACCCCCCAGCAGGTGGTCGCGACCGGCTGGCGCGGCCCGAGCGGCGTGGTCGAGGACATCGGCGCCTCGATGGTGTGGCCCGACGGGCGCACGGCCGTGTTCCACACGTCCACCACGGCCCGGCTGCCCATCCGGGCGGCGGTGGCCGGCACCGAGGCGACTGTCGTGCTAGACGACCCGTTCTTCATGCCCGGCCCGTTCACGCTCACCGATATGGCTGGCCGGGAACTGAGGTATGACGAGCCGCGGATCCGTCACGAAGCGCTGTATGTCAGCGCGGTGGAGGCTGCCCGGTGCATCGGCGAGGGACGTACGCAGTCCCCGGCGCTGCCGCTGGCAGGATCCGTCGGCCGGCTGGCGCTCATGGACGCGGTGCGTGCCGGATGCGGCGACCGGTTCGTCATGGAGCGGGAGTGAACCTCCCTGAGCAGCCAGGCGGGCAGCTGGCTACCCGGATCGCCAGCTGCCCGCCTGACCCGGGTGGCTGGCGATCCGGGCCGGCCCGGCATCCGCGGCGCGCTCGCAGCATGACGTGTCCGGGACGCCGGGGGCAGCCGTTACTTGCGCAGGCTCTCCAGCGAGGCGCGCAGGGTCGCTCCGGAGGCGAGCAGCTTCTCGCGCTCAGCGGGGTCCAGCGGCGGGACGACCACGCGCTCGGCGCCGTGGCGGCCGACGATGGTGGGCAGGCTCAGGGCGATGCCGTCCAGGGCCTCCAGCTCCGGCGGGAGCTGATGCGCCCGCAGCACGCTGGACACGGCCAGCACGACGTGCTCATCGCCCATGACGGCCTGGATGATGCGCCCGGCGGCCAGGCCGATGGCCAGGTTGGTGGCGCCCTTGCCCTCGATGACCTTGTATGCGGCACCGACGACGTTGTGGGTCATGTCGGCCAGCACCTCGGTGGTGAAGACCGGCTTGCCGCCCTCGGTCCATTCGGTGAGCGGGGTGAGCCCGATCCGGCTGGAGGACCACAGCGCGAACTCGCTGTCGCCGTGCTCACCGACGACGAGGGCGTGCACGCTGCGCGGCCCGACGCCGGCGCGCTCGCCGATCAGCCAGCGCATCCGGCTGGAGTCGAGCACGCAGCCGGAGCTGAACAGCTGCTCGGGGGGCAGGCCCAGCTCGGCGACCGCGCCGGCGGTGAGCACGTCACACGGGTTGGTAACCAGGCAGATGACCGCGTCGGGGGCCTGCTCGAGGATCTGCGGGAGCAGCTTGCGCATGATGCCCATGTTGACGGCGGCCAGGTCGAGCCGGGTCTGCCCGGGCTTCTGGGCCGCCCCGGCCGTGACGACGACCATCTGGCAGCCGGCCAGCACGCTGATGTCGTCGCCGCCGATGACCTGGGTCGAGGTGAACTGGCTGCCGTGAGCCATGTCGAGGACCTCGGCGTTCACCTTCTGGGTATTGATGTCGTACAGGGCTACCTCGCGGGCCAGCCCGCGGATCTGGGCGACGTACGCGACCGCCGAGCCGACGGCGCCTGCGCCGACGACACCGATCTTCGAGCGGGTTTTCCTGGTTCCGGCCATCGAATCTGTCTCCTGTGTTCTCCGTAGTGGCAGCGACCGCGGATCCGCGGCCGGATCGGGCCGCAGGATCCGCTGACGCGGTCCATGCGCGAGGGACGAGTGCGGCTGCGGTGACGGCACGGGCAGCCCTGCCTGCCCGTGAGCTGCGAGCGGAAGGCAATGCGTGCCGTGGCCTCCCGGGTACTGCCGTCCTGGTCGCGGGTGCCGGTGGTGTGCCGGGGGCTCATCCGGGCGGGCTGCGATGGCCTGCGCAAAGGAGCTGAACACGGGCCCCGCAGGAGACCTGAGCGGACAGCGCCGGGCGGTCGGGAACGTAACGCGTGCTTCCAGTCGCCAGCAGCCATCGCGAGTATTGCATGGCAAATACGCACGTGGAGACGATGGGACGAACCTCACCTAGGCCACCAGCGCGGGAGGGCGCCGGCGGTTCGCACCGTGGGATGAGGACCGGTGAGAAGGCCGTCGTCAGGCGGGTTCCCGGCCCGCACGGCCCGGTCCCGGGCACGGGCCGTGCGGGTCCGGGCGCAGCTGCGGCCCGGGCAGGGGAGCCGGCCTGGCCGGCCCTGCGGCGGACTTACCGGGCCGGGGCGGGGCTGGCTACGGTTCCGCGGGCGCAATCGGTAGCCTGCCAGGGTGCTGACGATGCAAGATGCCCTTTCCCGGCTCTCCGGATACTGGACGAGTAAGGGCTGCCTCACCTGGCAGCCGTTCAACACCGAGGTTGGCGCCGGGACGATGAACGCGGCGACGGTGCTGCGGGTACTCGGCCCGGAGCCGTGGGACGTGGCCTACGCCGAGCCCAGCGTCCGCCCGGACGACAGCCGCTACGGCGAGAACCCCAACCGGCTGCAGACGCACACCCAGTTCCAGGTCATCCTCAAGCCCGAGCCGGGCGACCCGCAGGAGCAGTACCTGGGCTCCCTGGCGGCCCTGGGCATCGACCTGGCCGCGCACGATGTGCGCTTCGTCGAGGACAACTGGGCCCAGCCGGCCATCGGCGCGTGGGGCCTGGGCTGGGAAGTCTGGCTCGACGGCATGGAGATCACCCAGTTCACCTACTTCCAGCAGGTCGGCGGGCAGAACCTGGACCCCGTGCCGGTGGAGCTCACGTACGGCATGGAGCGCATCCTCATGGCGGTGCAGGGCGTCACGCACTTCAAGGACATCGTCTACGCGATCGCCTCGGACGGCCGCCCGGTCACCTACGGGGAGGCTTTCGGGCAGCAGGAATACGAGATGAGCCGGTACTACCTCGACGACGCCGACGTCGAGGCGAACCAGCGGCTCTACGAGACCTTCGTCGCCGAGGCAGCCCGGATGGTCCAGGCCCGGCTGCCCGTCCCGGCGCACTCGTTCATCCTCAAGTCGAGCCACGCCTTCAACGTGCTCGACGCCCGCGGCGCGATCAGCACCACCGAGCGGGCCCAGGCCTTCGCCACCATGCGGCGCCTCATGCGCGACACCGCGGCCCTGTGGGTGGAGCGGCGCGAGGAGCTGGGCTTCCCGCTCATGCGCGCCGGCGATGAGAGCGTCCCGGCCGGCGCGCCCGCGCCCGGCGGGGAAGCCCGGGAAGCGCCCCGCGGGGACGAGCCGCGTACCCTCGCCTTCGAGATCGGGGTCGAGGAGCTGCCCCCGCATGTCGTGCCGCAGGCCATCGCGGCCGTGCGCGCCGCGCTCACCGGGAAGCTGGCCGCCACGCGCCTCGCCTGCGGGCGGATCACCGTCGACGGCACCCCCCGGCGCATCGTCGCGGTCATCGAGGAGGTCGCGGCCCGCGAGCCCGACGCTGAGCAGCTCCGCAAGGGCCCCAGGTGGTCCGCCTCCTTCGATGCCGACGGCAACCCCACCCGGCCCCTGACGGGCTTCCTGCGCGGGCAGGGCGCCAGCCTTGAGCAGGTCGTCAAGGCCGAGTTCGGCGGCAATGAGCACGCCGCCGTCGCGCGCGCGGTCACCGGCCGGGACGTGTTCGAGGTGGCCGGGGGCATCATCTCCGGGATCATCACCGGGCTGCGCGCCGAGAAGAACATGCGCTGGCGCGACCCGGAGCTGTCGTTCTCCCGCGCGATCCGGTGGCTGGTGGCGCTATGGGGCGACCAGGTCGTCCCGGTGCGCGTCTCCGGGCTGACCGCCGGGCGCACCACCTACCTGCAGCGCCCGGTGACCTGCGGCCAGGAGAGCCCCGGTGGCCTCCTGGCCGGTCACGTCACGGTCGCCGCGGCGGATGAGCTGCTGCCCGTGATCGCCCGCGGCGGCATCGAGCTGTTCACCGGCCAGCGCCGCGCGTCGGTCGCCGAGCAGGCCGTGGCGCTCGCCGCGACCGTCGGCGGCACCATCGACCTGGACGCCGAGGCGGAGCTCATCGACGAGATCACCAACCTCGTGGAGGACCCGCACGGCGTGCTGGGCCGCTTCGACGAGCGCTACCTCGACCTGCCGGAGCGGATCCTCACCACCGTGATGCGCAAGCACCAGCGCTACCTGCCGGTGCATGACGCGGACGGCCGGCTCCTGCCGTACTTCGTCACGATGGCCAATGGCCGGTGCGATGACGCCGTGGTGCGTGCCGGTAACGAGTCGGTCATCCGCGCCCGCTACGAGGACGCGCTGTTCTTCTGGAACGCTGACCTGGGCGTCGCCACGGTGGACGAGTTCGTGCCCGGGCTGGAGCGGCTCACCTTCGAGAACCGGCTCGGCTCGGTCGGCCAGCGGGCCCGCCGGATCGCCTCGGTCGCCGGTGAGCTCGCCGGGCGGGCCGGCCTGGCCGCCGATGAGCGCGCGGTGCTGGAGCGCGCGGGGGCGCTGGCCAAATTCGACCTGGCCACCTCGATGGTGGTCGAGATGAGCAGCCTGGCCGGGTTCATCGCGGGGGAGTACGCCGCCCGCAAGGGCGAGCCCGCGCCGGTGGCCCGTGCCCTGGCCGAGATGGAACAGCCGCACACCTCCGCTGATCCCGTGCCGGCCACGCTGCCCGGCGCGCTGCTGGCCCTGGCCGACCGGTTCGACCTGCTCGCGGCGATGTTCTCCCTCGGCGCCAAGCCGACCGGCTCCTCCGACCCGTTCGGGCTGCGCCGCGCGGCCCTGGGAGTGGTCCGCATCCTGCGCGAATCGGCCGGGACCCCGCTGGAGCTGGTGACCATCCGGGACGGGATCGGGATCGCCCTGGCCCGGCTCGCCGAGCAGGGCGTGCCGATCGCGGACGACGCCGCTGCTTCCGCGCTGGAGTTCACCACCGGCCGGTTCGCGCAGCTGCTGCGCGACGAGGGAGTGCCCGCCGCCGCGGTGGCCACGATCCTGCCCGCCGCCGGTACTCCCGGCCGGGCCCAGGCGCTGCTCACCGAGATCGGCGAGCTGACCGGCGGTCCGCAGCGGGACGCCCTGGCCCAGGCGGTGGCCCTGCTGGTGCGGATCGAGCGCATCCTGCCCGCGGGTACCCGGCCCGGGTATGACGCGGCCGTGCTGACCGAGGACGCCGAGGTCGCCCTGGCCGGCGCCGAGCAGGGCCTGCGCGCCGCGCTGCCCCCGGCCCGGGACCGGACCATTGGCGGATTCGTCGCCGCCAGCGGCGAGCTGGTGGCCGCGGCGAACCGGTTCTTCGACGACATCCTGGTCATGTCCCCCGAGCCGGAGGTCCGGGCGGCCCGGCTCGGCCTGCTGGCGTCCGTGCTCGAGC
>CAMCQD010000039.1 GCA_945876925.1 uncultured Dermatophilus sp. | reverse complement strand
GCGTCCTGCAGTGGAAACATTTATCACGGAATAAACCGTGCTAAATACCAGTTACATAAGAACTATTCCACGAATTCGCCGCGCCTGACCACGAACGCCCGGCTATGCCTCATCATGGAGGTCACCAGGGACACTGCCGTCCCCGGGCTATGCGATCCCAGGAGCCCTCGTGAGCCAGCAGCTCGACACCACCGGCCGCATCCTGACGGGATGGGACCCCGAGAAACCAGAGCACTGGTCGTCCCGGATCGCCTGGCGGACCCTGGCGATCACCACCTTCTCCATGATGATCGGCTTCACCGTCTGGTTCCTGCCCAGCGCCGTGGCCCCGCGGCTCAACGAGGCCGGCTTCGAGCTGACGAAGAACCAGATCTACTGGATCACCTCAATGCCCGGCCTGTCCTGCGCGGCCCTGCGGCTGGTGTACATGTTCCTGCCGGCCACCATCGGCACCCGCAGGATGGTCGGCATCTCCTCGCTGCTGTTCATCCTGCCGATGCTGGGCTGGTTCTTCGCCGTCCGCGACCCGCAGACCAGCTTCGCCACGCTGCTGGGACTGGCCTTCGCCTGCGGCATCGGCGCGGGCACCTTCTCGGGATACATGCCCTCGACCGGGTTCTTCTTCCCCCGGCGGCTGACCGGTACCGCCCTGGGCCTCCAGGGCGGGCTGGGGAACATGGGCATGAGCATCATCCAGCTCACGGCCCCGTTCCTCATGAGCACGAGCCTGTTCGGCCTGCACTGGATCGCTCCGCCCGGCCAGGTCGACCCGCCGGTGATCATCAACGCGACGGTCTTCTTCCTGCCGTGGTCGCTGCTAGCCGCCGCACTGGCCTTCGCCTGCCTCAAGGACGTGCCGGTCAAGGCCAACGTCGCCGAGCAGCTGGACATCTTCGGCAATATCGACACCTGGCTCATGACGGTGCTGTACATCATGACCTTCGGGGTCTACTCCGGTTTCGCCGCGCAGACCGCCAACATCATCAACAACAACTACGGTGCCACCTCCGGCCTGGCCGGTGCCTTCGCCGCCAGCGACCTGCCCGATGGCGCCTCCTACGCCTTCATCGGCACGTTCCTCGGCTCGCTGCTGCGCTTCCTCTGGGGGCCGCTGTGCGACCGGTTCGGCGGGGCCATCTGGACCTTCGTGTCCGCTATCGGCATGGCCCTGACCCTGGGGTTCTGCGGGCTGCAGCTGGCTAACGCCACCAGCCCGGCCGGATTCGGGATCTTCCTGGCCGGCCTGCTGACGATGTTCTTCTTCGCCGGGGTCGGCAACGCCGCCACCTTCAAGCAGATGCCGATGATCATGCCCAAGCGCCAGGCCGGCGGCGCGATCGGCTTCACCGCGGCCGTCGCCTCACTGGGCCCGTTCCTCGTCGGCATCGCCCTGACCGCGATCGAGGCGGCGACGTTCTTCTACGCCTGCGCGGCGTTCTGCGTGACATGCGCCCTCATCTGCTGGATCCGCTACGCCCGCCCGGGTGCCCCCCGCCCGGGCTGATCCCCCGGGCCGGCCAGCAGCCCTCCCGCAGCCTCCACGCCGGCCAGCGGCCCCGCCCGCCAGCACGTCCCCCGACGCAACGACGCTAAGGATCACCGATGAGCCCCGCCAGCACCCCCTCCGTCCCCGGCCCGGACAGCCGTACCGAGCACACCCCCGGCCTGTTCGAGCTCGGCGCCTACCTGCGCCGGGGCACCGTCTCCCAGGACAGCCGGCGCCTGTTCCTCACCGGCGGGCGCAAGGCGGACAGCTTCTACCGTCACCGGTGGAGCCACGACAAGATGGTCCACTCCACCCACGGGGTGAACTGCACCGGCTCGTGCGCCTGGGAGGTGTACGTCAGCGACGGCGTCATCACCTGGGAGAAGCAGATCACCAATTACCCCTCCACCGGGCCGGACATGCCCGAGTACGAGCCGCGCGGCTGCCCGCGAGGGGCCGCCTTCTCCTGGTACACCTACTCCCCCACCCGGATCCGCTACCCGTATGTGCGCTCGGTCCTGCTGGATGCCTTCCGCGCGGCCCGCGAGCGCCACGGCGGTGACGCCGTCGCCGCCTGGGCCGAGGTCACCGGCGACGAGCAGACCTCGCGCGCCTACAAGTCGGCCCGCGGACGGGGCGGCATGGTGCGGGTGGGCTGGGATGAGGCGATGGACATCATCGCGGCCGCCTACGTGCACACCATCCGCACCTGGGGACCCGACCGCTGCGCCGGGTTCTCGGTGATCCCGGCGATGTCGATGCTGTCCTACGGGGCCGGGGCCCGTTTCCACGAGCTCATCGGCGGCACCATGCTCTCGTTCTACGACTGGTACGCCGACCTGCCCCCGGCGTCCCCCCAGGTGTTCGGGGACCAGACCGACGTACCCGAGGCGGGCGACTGGTACAACGCCCAGTTCCTCATCATGTGGGGATCGAACCTGCCGGTGACCCGCACCCCGGACGCGCACTTCATGGCCGAGGCCCGCTACCACGGGCAGAAGGTCATCTCCGTCTCCCCCGACTACACCGACAACACGAAGTTCGCCGACCAGTGGCTGCGGGTCGCCCCGGGCACCGACGGCGCCCTGGCCCTGGCGATGGGCCACGTCATCCTCACCGAGTTCCACGTCGGGCGGCGCGAGCCGTTCTTCCTCGACTACATGCGCAAGTTCACCGACTCGTGCTTCCTGCTCGAACTCGACGAACACCCCAGCGGAGCGGGCCTGGTGCCGGGCCGGTTCGTCACCGCGGCCAGCCTGGGCACGGTCGCGGACGGCCAGCCGCGGAACGACTTCCGCCCCCTGGTGTGGGACCGCCAGCGCGGCCCGGCCGACCCCGGCGGGACGCTGGCCGACCGGTTCACCCCCGAGGGGGCCGGCAAGTGGAACCTGCGCATGGACGGGATCGACCCGGTCATGAGCATCGCCGACCTCGGCGAACCCGGCGCGGCGGCCGCTCCCGGCGCGCCCGCGGTGGAGGCCGCCGAGGTGCTGCTGCCCCGGTTCGACCTGCCCGCCTCGGCCACCCCGGAGGGCTCCATCGGGGCCGGCATCGTGCGCCGCGGGGTACCGGCCGTGCGCCTGCCCGGCGGCCGCCTCGTCACCACCGTGTACGACCTCGTGCTGGCGAACTACGCCGTGGCGCGCCCGGGACTGCCCGGCCAGTGGCCGCAGGACTACCAGGACGCGACCGTGCCCGGCACCCCGGCCTGGGCCAGCGAGATCACCGGCGTACCCGGGCCCGCGGCCATCCGGGTGGCCCGCGACTTCGCCCAGAACTCCCTCGACTCCGGCGGCCGTTCGCAGATCATCATGGGCGCCGGGATCAACCACTACTACCACGCCGACGACCTGTACCGGACGATCCTCGCGCTGACCTCGATGTGCGCCACGCAGGGCGTCAACGGCGGCGGCTGGGCGCATTACGTCGGCCAGGAGAAGGTCCGCCCGATCGCCGGCTGGGCCCAGTTCGCCTTCGCCCTGGACTGGGCCCGCCCCGCCCGGCAGATGATCTCCACCGGCTTCTGGTACCTGGCCACGAGCCAGTGGCGGTACGACAACACCCCCGCGGAGGCGCTGGCCTCCCCGCTGGGGGCCGGCACCCTGGCCGGCAAGACCACCGCGGACACGATGGTCGAGGCGATGAAGCGCGGCTGGACCCCCTCATACCCGACATTCAACCGGTCCCCGCTGCTGCTGGCCCAGCAGGCCCGCGAGGCCGGGATGGCCCCGGCCGACTACATCGTGGACCAGCTGCGTTCGGGGCAGCTGCGGTTCGCCTGCGAGGACCCGGACGCGCCCGAGAACTTCCCCCGGATCCTCGTACCGTGGCGGGCCAACCTGCTCGGCTCCTCCGCCAAGGGCACCGAGTTCTTCCTGCGGCACCTGATCGGCACCGGCAACGACGTCAACGCGCAGGAAACCCCGCCCGGGCAGCGTCCCGCGTCAATGACGTGGCGCGACGCCCCCCAGGGCAAACTCGACCTACTGTGGACCGCGGACTTCCGCAACACCTCGACCACGCTGCACTCCGACGTGGTGCTGCCGGCCGCGACCTGGTACGAGAAATACGACCTGTCCACCACGGACATGCACCCGTTCATCCACTCGTTCAACAAGGCCATCGACCCGCCGTGGGAAGCGCGCAGCGACTTCGAGATCTTCCAGCAGCTGGCCCGGATGATCAGCCAGTGGGCACCGCAGTACCTGGGCACCCAGACCGACATCGTGCCTGCCCCGCTCGCCCACGACACCCCCGACGCGATGACGATGCCCCGCGGGGACGTGAGCGCCATGCCGGACGACTGGATCCCCGGGGTGACCATGCCCAAGCTGATCCCGGTGGAACGCGACTACACCCAGATCCTCAGCAAGTTCAACACCATCGGCCCGCTCGTGGAGTCCCCGGGCATCCCCGCCAAGGGCATCATGCTCATCGCCGACAAGGAGATGGCCAAGCTCCGGGCCGCGCACGGCACCGGCGAAGGCGCCGGCGAGGGACGGCCCCTGGCCGACACGCCCATCCGGGCCGGGGACGCCGTGATGCACATGTCCGGAGCCACCAACGGGCGGCTGGCCACCCAGGGCTGGGCCACGCTATCCACGCGGACCGGCACCGAGCTGGTCAGCCTGAGCGAGGAGGAAGCCGGCAAGCAGGTCACCTTCGCCGACACCCAGGTCAAGCCGCAACCGGTGATCACCACCCCGGAATGGTCCGGCTCGGAGCATGGCGGGCGCCGCTACAGCGCCTTCGTCGTCAACGTCGAGCACGACAAGCCGTGGCACACCCTCACCGGGCGGATGCACTACTACCTCGACCACGACTGGATGCGGGACATGGGCGAGTCGCTGCCGGTGTTCCGCCCGCCGCTGGACCTGGCCCGGCTGTACGGCGAGCAGGCCCCCGGCACGGTCTCGGCCACCCCGGCCGGCCAGGCACAGGTCGCGGTGCGGTACATCACAGCGCACAACAAGTGGGCCATCCACTCCCAGTACTACGACAACCTGCACATGCTCACCCTCGGCCGCGGCGGGCAGACCATCTGGATGAGCCCCGCAGACGCCGGGAAGATCTCGGTGAGGGACAACGACTGGGTGGAGGCGTACAACCGCAACGGCAATGTCGCGGCGCGCGCCATCGTCTCCCACCGCATCCCCGAGGGCATGGTGTTCATGCATCACGCCCAGGAACGCACCATGAACACCCCGCTGACCGAGACCACCGGGCGGCGCGGCGGCACGCACAACTCGCTGACCCGGATCGTGCTCAAGCCCTCTCATTTCGCCGGCGGCTACGCGCAGCTGAGCTACGCCTTCAACTACGTGGGCCCGACCGGCAACAACCGCGACGAGGTCACCCTCATCCGCCGTCGCAGCAACCAGGAGGTGACCTTCTGATGAAGGTGATGGCCCAGATCGGCATGGTCATGAACCTCGACAAGTGCATCGGCTGCCATACCTGCTCGGTCACCTGCAAGCAGGCGTGGACGAACCGCGAGGGCACCGAGTACATGTGGTTCAACAACGTCGAGACCCGCCCCGGGGTCGGCTATCCGCGCACGTGGGAGGACCAGTCCCGGTGGCGCGGGGGCTGGGCGCGCACCCGCAGCGGGCGCCTGGTCCCGGCCGGCGGGGGCCGCCTGCGCCGCCTGCTGAGCATCTTCGCCAACCCGCAGCTGCCCGGCGTGCAGGACTACTACGAGCCGTGGACGTACGAGTACGACAAGCTGCTGTCGGCGCCGAAGGACTCCCCGGCGATCCCGGTCGCCCGGGCGAAGTCGCAGCTGTCCGGGGAGTACCTGCCCACCATCTCGTGGGGGCCGAACTGGGACGACAACCTCGGCGGCTCGCTGGAGACCCTGGCCGGCGACCCGGTGCTGGCGGGCATGAGCCAGCAGGTCGTCACCGCGATCGACCAGGCGTTCATGTTCTACCTGCCGCGGATCTGCGAGCACTGCCTCAACCCCACGTGCGTGGCCGCGTGCCCGTCGGGGGCGATGTACAAGCGCACCGAGGACGGCGTGGTGCTGGTCGACCAGGACGGCTGCCGCGGCTGGCGGATGTGCGTGTCGGCCTGCCCGTACAAGAAGGTCTATATCAACCACGGCACCGGCAAGGCCGAGAAGTGCACCCTGTGCTATCCGCGCCTGGAGATCGGCCAGCCCACGGTGTGCTCGGAGACGTGCGTGGGCCGCCTGCGCTACCTGGGCGTGCTGCTGTACGACGCCGACCGGGTCTCCCAGGCCGCCGCGGTAGCCGACGAGCAGGACCTGTACCGGGCCCAGCGCGAGATCCTGCTGGACCCGCGCGACCCGGCAGTCATCGCGTCCGCCCGCGCCGAGGGCGTGCCGGAGGCGTGGCTCACCGCCGCCGGGCAGTCCCCGCTGTGGGATCTCATCCAGACCTACGAGGTGGCCCTGCCGCTGCACCCGGAATACCGGACCATGCCGATGGTCTGGTACATCCCGCCGCTGAGCCCGCTGGTGGACGAGGTCGCCGCCGCCGGACTGGACGCCGAGGACCACCGCGTCCTGCTCACCGCCGTGTCCGACATGCGCATCCCGCTGGAATACCTGGCAGGCCTGCTCACCGCCGGGGACCCCAACCCGGTGGAGCTGTCGCTGCGGCGGCTGGCGGCGATGCGCTCGCACATGCGCGCCGTGCGCCTGGGCACCGTCCCCGACCCGGGAATCGCCGCGGCCGTGGGCACCACCGGCGAACGGCTGGAAGCCATGTACCGGCTGCTCGCGATAGCCAAGTACGACGACCGGTACGTCATCCCCACCACCGCCACCGAGGTGCCGCGCGGCATGAGCGCCCTGGGCGAGGACGTGCGCACCCTGCTCGGCGAGGGCGCCCCGGCGGGCTGCCACCCGGGCGCCTCCGCCGGTTCCGGTGGCGCGGTGAGCCTGCCGGCCCCGGTGTTCCGGCGCGAACCGGTGCCTGCGACCGGGCCGGGCAGTCAGCGCGGAGGACGGTAATCGTGGCACGCACGGTGAGCGCCCCGCTGGCCCCGCCGCTGCCGCGCGTCCCGGTGACGCCGCAGCAGCGGGCGACCACGCACATGATCGCCGCCCTGCTGCTGGACTACCCGTCCGAGGACGCCTTCGCCACCCGCCTGGCCGCGGCACGGGCGGCCCTGTCCGGTCCCGGGGCTCCCCCGGCCCGGGTCGCCGCCGCGATCACGGGCTTCCTCGACGAGGCCGGTGAGCGCGGGCAGCGGGCGATGGCAGAGCATTACGTGGCGATCTTCGACCAGCGGCGGCGCTGCTGCCTGTACCTGACCTACTACGCCGTCGGCGACACCCGGTACCGCGGGGCGGCGATCCTGGCGTTCAAGGAGGCCCTCGCCGCAGGCGGCTACGAACTCACGGGCGGCGAGCTGCCGGACTACCTGCCGGTGGTGCTGGAGTTCTCCGCGCGCAGCGGTGACGAGATCGCCCAGGCGCTGCTCACCTCGCACCGGGAAGGCATCGAGGTGCTGCGGGCAGCGCTGGCCGGTACCGGCAGCCCGTATGCGCACCTGGCCGAGGCGGTGTCGCTGACCCTGCCGGAGGTAGACCCGGCCACCGCGCAGCGCATCCGGGCGCTCGTAGCCGCCGGTCCGCCCACGGAGACCGTCGGCGTCACCGATCAGCTCCCCTTCCCCACCACCCCGGTCAGGTACGCCCCGGGCGGCCCCGGCCTGGCGATGAGCACCCAGGAGACCCGCGCATGAGCACCTTCGAGTCGGCGGTCCTGTGGACGGCCCTGCCTTACGTCAGTTTCATCCTGCTCGCCGCCGGGCTCGCCTGGCGGTACCGCACCGACCAGTTCGGGTGGACGAGCCGCTCCTCCCAGTGGAACGAATCGGCGATCCTGCGCTGGGCCTCGCCGCTGTTCCACGCCGGCATCCTCCTGGTGGCCGCCGGTCACGTGATGGGGCTGGTGATCCCCAAGTCATTCACTGAGGCCGCCGGGATCCCCGAGCACGTCTATCACCTGATGGCGATGATCCCGGGCACCATCGCGGGGGTGATGGTGCTCATCGGCCTGGCCGGGCTGCTGTACCGGCGGATCGTGGTGAAGTCCGTCCGGCTCGCGACCACGACCAGCGACAAGATCATGTACGTGCTGCTGGCCATCCCGGTCCTGGCGGGCTCGTGGGCGACGATCACCACCCAGCTGCCCGGCGGGGCGCACGGGGGCTACGACTACCGCGAGACGATCAGCCCGTGGTTCCGCTCGATCTTCGCGCTGCAGCCGGACCCGTCCCTCATGAGCGACGTGCCGCTGGCGTTCAAGGTGCACATCGTAGCGGCGCTGGCACTATTCGCGATCTGGCCGTTCACCCGGCTGGTGCACGTGCTCTCGGCGCCGGCCGGGTACCTCACCCGGCCGTACATCGTCTACCGCACCCGCGAACCGCAGACCACGGGTCTCACGTCGCACCCGGGCTGGGTGCCGGTCCGCACCCAGGGCACTGGTAACCAGGGAGCCGACGACCTGGCGCCATCGCAGGGCGCCTGAGCGGCACCACCGGGTTCCGCGCCTGCCCCTGGAACCCTCGCCACGGCCCCTCGCCGCGTGACGGGAAGCGGGGGCACCCCCTGGCGTGCGGCGGCCCCGGCGGCGTTCGCGTCCGGGGCGTCACGGGCGGTCCCCGGTCACTAGCCTGCCCAGTATTGCCAGTAACAGTTCGCACCGGGGATCTACTCGGCCGGAAAGGAGCCTCGTGTACCCCTCTGCCGCCCTCATCCTGCCTGCTGTCGCCCTGACCGGAGCCGCTGCCCTGGCAGGGTGCTCCACGGCCGCACTCGCCCCGGACTCGTCGGCGTCCCCGGAAGCCGCTACGGCTAGCGGAACGACCAGCGGCCAGCTCACGGTGCTGGCCGCGGCCTCCCTGCAGGGTGCCTTCACGCAGCTGGCCACCGAGTTCGAGCAGGCCAGCCCGGGGGTGAAGGTCACCTTCGATTTCCAGGGGTCACAGGATCTGGTGGCCGCGCTCGCCGAGGGCAGCCAGGCCGATGTGCTCGCGACGGCCAGCGCCACCACGATGAAGGCCGCCGCCGATAAGGGCCTGGTCGGTAAGCAGACCGAATTCGCTACCAATGCGCTGACGCTGATCGTCCCGGCGGGCAACCCCGCCAAGGTCACCGGGCTGGACTCCTCACTCGACTCGGCCGACCTGGTCATCTGCGCGCCCGCCGTGCCCTGCGGTGAGGCGACTAACAAGCTGGCCAGTCAGCTGGGCGTCACCCTCAAGCCGGCCTCGGAGGAACAGAAGGTCACCGATGTGCGCGGCAAGGTCGAGTCCGGCCAGGCCGAAGCCGGGATCGTCTACACGACCGACGCTGCCGTTGCCGGGAAGGCCGTCGAGTCGATCCCGCTGCCGGCCAATAACGTCATCAACCACTACCCGATCGCCGTGACGAAGAACGCCGCCGACGCCCAGCGTGCCCAGGCCTTCATCGACCTGGTGATGTCGGCCCGCGGCCAGGAAGTGCTGCAGAAGGCCTACGGCTTCGGTGCCCCGGCGGCCGGGTGAGGCCGGGCGGGGCCGGGCGGGGCCGTTGGCTTCTCACCGGGTTGGCCAGCCCCGCCACACCCCGGGCCCGCCCACCCCGCGCACGAGCCAGCTGGGTCCGCACCTGCCGTGCGGTCGCAGGCCCCGGGGCGCGCCCCGAGCGCAGGCAACGATA
>CAMCQD010000038.1 GCA_945876925.1 uncultured Dermatophilus sp. | reverse complement strand
TGAGGCGGTCGCGGCGGTGTCGCATGTGCCGCAGCTGGCGGCGAGCCTGGTCGCGGCGCGGCTGCGCGGGCTGCCGACCGAGTCGGTGGGGCTGGCCGGGCAGGGGCTGCGCGATGTCACCCGGATCGCGGCCAGCGACCCGGCGCTGTGGACCCAGATCCTCGTCGGCAACGCCGGCGCGGTCGGATCGGTGCTGGCTGATCTGGCTGCTGACCTGCAGACCGTGGCCGGCGCGCTCGCAGCCGTCGGGGACGACCCCGACCGGGAGGCGCCCGGGGCGAGGGCGGCGCTGGCCCGGCTCATCGCCGCCGGCAATGCCGGGCACGCCCGGATCCCGGGTAAGCACGGGGCCGGGCCGGCGGTTCATGAACTGGTCACCGTGGCCGTACCGGACCGGCCGGGCCAGCTGGCCCGGCTGCTCACCGAGATCGGCGAGGAGGGCATCAACCTGGAGGACATCCGCCTGGAGCACGAGCTGGGGCGCTCCATCGGCATCGCCGAGGTGCTCGTCGTCCCGGCTGCGGCCGGGCCGCTGCGCACGGCCCTGCGCCGCCGCGGCTGGCGCGTGTACGAGTAGCAGCGAGGCGGCTGACCTGGCTGTTCCGCTGCCGCCGGTCTTTGTCACCGGGCGCGGCTAGGCTGTGCGAATGCACAACCCAGCGCACGTTCCCCTCGTCGTCGCCATCGATGGCCCCTCCGGCACCGGCAAGTCCAGCGTGTCCCGCGAGGTGGCGGCGATATTCGGGCTGGAATATCTCGACACTGGCGCGATGTACCGGGCGCTGGCCCTGTGGTGCCTCCAGGAGGGCATCGACCTGGATGATCCGGCTGCGGTGGCTCAGGCGGCGCTGGATCTGCCCCTGGAGATGGTGACCGACCCCGGTGACCCGCGGGTGTTCCTCGCCGGGGCTGATGCCGGCGAGGCGATCCGCACCTCGGCGGTGTCGTCGGTGGTGTCGAAGGCGGCCCGGGTACCGGCCGTGCGGGAGAGGCTGATCTCCTTGCAGCGCAACATCATCGAAGAGTGCCGCGGGGAGGGCGGGGTGGTCGCGGAGGGCCGGGACATCACCACCGTGGTCGCCCCGGAGGCGGACGTGCGCATCCTGCTCACGGCCAGCCCGGAGGCGCGGCTGATGCGCCGTGCCAGCCAGGAGGCCGGTGCCGGTCAGGCCGGCACGGTGACCGACGCCACCCGCGATGAGGTGCTGCGCCGGGACGCCGATGACGCCAGGGTCACCGAGTTCACCACTCCGGCCCCGGGGGTGACCCTGCTGGACACCACCGACCTGGATTTCGAGGGTGCGGTGCGCGCGGTGGTCGCGATCGTGGCCTCCGAGGCCGAGTTCGCGGGGGAGTTCATCGGCGATTTCGACGACGACGGCACCTATGAGGTGGTCCGGGGCGGTTCCGGTGCCGGCATGCCCGCTGCCGGCGCTGACGACGGCGGCGTTGCGGGGGGCCGCGGCGAGGGGGAGGACCCGTTCAGCTCGTTCGTGCCGGAGGGTGCGGGGGCGCCGCATCCGGCTGCGGCCGACACCGAGGAGGAGGCCGGGATGGCCCGGGCGCTGCGGGCCGGCCTGGACCAGTTCGACCTGGACGAGCAGGATCTGGCGCTGGCCGACGGCATCCCGGGTGCCGCCGGTGACGATGAGGAGGCTGAGTCGCACCCGGTGGTGGCGGTCATCGGCCGTCCGAACGTGGGCAAGTCCACGCTGGTGAACCGGATCCTGGGGCGGCGTGAGGCGGTCGTGGAGGACACTCCCGGCGTCACCCGGGACCGGGTGGCCTACGACGCGGAGTGGTCGGGGCGCCGGTTCACGCTGGTTGACACCGGCGGCTGGCAGGTCGACGCCAGCGGTATCCACCTGCGGGTCGCCGAGCAGGCCGAGGTGGCGATCGAGCTGTGCGATGCGGTGCTGTTCGTGGTCGATGCCACGGTCGGGGCCACCGACACCGACGAGGCCGTGGTGCGGCTGCTGCGCCGGGCGGGCAAGCCGGTGGTGCTGGTGGCGAACAAGGTCGATGACGTCCGCACCGAGGCGGACGCGGCGATGCTGTGGTCGCTGGGCCTGGGGCAGCCGTGGCCGGTGTCGGCGCTGCACGGGCGGGGCAGCGGGGATGTCCTGGATGCGCTGCTGGCGGTGCTGCCGGGCAAGTCGGGCGTGGCCGGGGCGTACCGGCGCGGGGGGCCGCGGCGGGTGGCGCTGCTGGGGCGCCCGAACGTGGGCAAATCGAGCCTGCTCAACAAGCTCGCCGGTGAGGAGCGCGTCGTGGTCGACCCGGTCGCGGGCACGACCCGCGATCCGGTGGATGAGTTCATCGACATCGGCGGCACGACGTGGCGGTTCGTGGACACGGCCGGTATCCGGCGGCGGGTGCACCTGACCCGGGGCGCGGATTTCTACGCCTCGCTGCGCACCCGCACCGCCCTGGAGAAGGCCGAGGTGGCGGTGGTGCTCATCGACGCCAGCGAGCCGATCGCCGAGCAGGACATCCGGATCGTGCAGCAGGTCGTCGACGCCGGGCGGGCCCTGGTGGTGGCGTACAACAAGTGGGACCTGGTCGATGAGGAGCGGCGCTACTACCTGGAGAAGGAGATCGAGCGGGAGTTCGTGCAGATCGCGTGGGCGCCGCGGATCAACGCCTCGGCGCTGACCGGGCGGCACGTGGCCCGGCTCGTGCCGGCGCTGGAGCGGGCGCTGGATTCGTGGGAGACCCGCATCCCCACGGGGCGGCTGAACGCGCTGCTGGGGGAGATCGTGGCGGCTCACCCGCACCCGGTGCGCGGGGGGAAGCAGCCGCGGATCCTGTTCGCCACCCAGGCGGCCACCCGCCCGCCCCGGTTCGTGCTGTTCACCTCCGGATTCCTCGAGGCCGGGTACCGGCGCTTCCTGGAGCGGCGGCTGCGTGAGGAGTTCGGTTTCGTCGGTACCCCCATCGAGATCTCCGTGCGGGTCAAGGAGAAGCGCCGCAAGAAGTAGGGGATCCGGGGGAGTGGCCCGTCGACGCTGTCCGGTTGCGGTGCCGGCCCGGCCCTCACCCGCCGTCACCTGCCTCGGGACGGGGGAGTGGCGGGCAGGGGCCGCCGCTTGCGGCTCACGCCCTGACGGCTCGAAGGCGGGGCGACCCGCGCGGGGTGAGCCGTCTTCGAGCGCGCGGGGGAGGGAAGCCAGCTGGCTGAGGGCGAGCAGCCGGTCAGTAGCGGCTCTTCCGGCGGGCGGGGGAGGGATGGTGCTCGTCCCCGCACCATCGGCGTCCCGGCGGTTTTCCCGCGCGAGGGGAGACGCAAGAAGCCCGCGATTCGGCTGGCAGGTGCCCGATGCGGTAATGTCGCTCTCGCAGCACGGGACGTGGCGCAGTTTGGTAGCGCACTTGACTGGGGGTCAAGGGGTCGCAGGTTCAAATCCTGTCGTCCCGACGCATCCGCCCTGGTGGGAGGTAGCTCTCACCAGGGCGTCGTCATGTCCGGGGCTTGCGGAAGGCACGGCTGAGCAGCTCCCGGGCACCCGCTGCCGCGGCCTGCGGCAGGCAGGACAGCACGGGCTGGTGCCCGACTTTCAGACCTCGCCGGTCACGTCACCCGGGTAGCAAACGCCCGACTCCGCTGTGGCCCGCCGCATTCGTAGCGCTGGCAGGTACAGGGCGCTGGCGTCGCAGAGAATAGCTGCCAAGCATCACGCGAATCGGGGTTCTCGTGGCTCCGCTCCCAGGGCGTCAGCGGGGACCCCAGGGCGGCGCGCGACCCGGTTCCAGGTGCTGTGTTCGGCACGCGGGGCGATTGACCCTGCATGTCAGTCGTGACGCGCCAGGCTTGGCATGCACGAGACCTCCTAAGTGCATACAGGTATGCTTGATGTGCATGCACTTGGGGAGGTGGGTGTTGTGACGCTGAGCGGGCTGGCGGCTGCCTTCACGATTGAGCAGGCACGGGCGTCAGGCCTGCGCAAGGACCAGCTGTATCAGATGGTCAGGAGTGGTGACATCGAGCGCGTCGGCCGTGGCGTGTATCTGCAGCCCGAGGCCATTGACCCGCAGTTCGCTGCCCTCGCAGCCGTTACGGCTGCGAGGGCTGAGGCCACCATGTGCCTGACCAGCGCGCTTGCGTATCACGAGTTGAGCGACGCCATCCCGTTCGGCACGGACATTGCTCTGCCTCGCAGCATCCGGCGACCGGCTGGATTCGAGCACGTCATCTGGCACAGTTTCGACGGCGGCACGTTCAGCAACGGACGCGAGACGCATCGGATCGCCCCAGGCGTCGTCGTGGGGATCTACTCAGCCGAACGCTCGATCATCGACGCATTCCGGCTCGCCCACCTGGAGGGCCGCGAGCTGGGGCATAAAGCCCTGCGACGCTGGCTTCTCCGCCCGGGTACGTCACCGGCCCGGTTGCTGCAAGCGGCTGCTCCGTTCCCCAAGGCTCAGCCACGGCTGCGGCACGCTCTGGAGGTCCTGCTGTGACCCCGGTACCGGCCCGTCATACTCGCGCTGGGACGGCGTACAACGATCTGCGCAACCTTGCCCGCAGGCATGGACGCGACCCTGCTGAGTACTTCGCTCTTTACGCGCTCGAGGGTTTCTTGGCCCGGCTTGCTGCTTCACCTGCCGGGCAGGACTTCGTTCTCAAAGGGGGTGTCCTTATGGCCGCGTTCGCTGCTCGCCGCCCAACCAGGGACATCGACCTAGCAGCCTCAGGATTTCCCAACGGCATCCCCGAAGTAGAACAACGCATTCGGAAAGTCATAGGCAGTGAAGTCGACGACGGCCTGACCTTTGACCCGCAATACGTGGCTGGCTCCGCCATCCGTGACGAAGCGGACTACAGGGGCGTTCGCGTCAAGCTGGTTGCCCAGCTCGTCACCGCTCGTATCCCACTGCACGTAGACGTCAACTTTGGTGACCCGATATGGCCAGCACCCGCCGAGGCGGAACTTCCGCTACTGCTCGGCGGCACTCTGCGGCTGCGCGGATACCCCGATCATATGGTGCTCGCGGAGAAGATCGTCACCGCCATCGAGCGAGGCGAGCTGAACACCCGCTGGCGAGATTTCGTGGACATCGCTGCCATAAGCCGAACACGTCGCATCACCTACGAGGACCAGCGGGCTGCCGTCGACGCCGTCGCGGCTTACCGGCTGATTCCAGTTACGTCGCTGATGCCACTACTCGACTCAATACCCGCACACGCTGAACGCAAGTGGCAGGTCTGGCGGCGAAAGCAGCATCTGGAATCCACGACTGCCGGTCAATTCGCTGTTCTGCTCGGCGAATGCCTTACCTTTGCCGAGCCTGTACTCGACCGCAGTGCTGCCGGTGCTACATGGAATCCGGTCAGCCGCTCGTGGGAACGCCCTCCTCAGCGCGGCTGACCGTATCGCTGCGCGATACGGCGCAGCGACGACTTCAATCGCTGGCGCTCATCGCCGTGGGCTCATCCCCGCTGGCGCGGGGCGCACGACGACCACGGCCGCGCCTGCGCGCTCACGCTCGGCTCATCCCCGCTGGCGCGGGGCGCACACTTGCTGACCTGCACTGATCCTAGCCGATGGTCGCCTTCCCATTCACTTTCGGCGTCTGCTGACCTGTCGTCTGCGGGAGGCGTTGCTCCACCCCTTCCGGCGGGCAGGAGCAGCGCCGGAGTCGCCGCCAGCGGGACGCAGCATGAGGTGGAGTCCGTCGACCTCGACAGGCTCCCACTCGTGCCGGTGGACGCGGAAGTCGAGGCCCTGCTCGCCGTTCGTGGAGTGGACCATGATGGCCTTGCCATCTTTCACCATCTCGAGCACGCGGAGCCACAGTTCCTCACGGACCCGTGCACTGACCTTCCCGACGAAAACCCCGGCGCTGATCTCGAGGAGCCAGCGCGTCAAGAATCCGCGCAGTCCGGACGGACACGCGGTGAGAACGATGACTACCACGGCACCTCGTCCTCCGGCTCAGGGGCTGCAGGCCATCTGTACGAGACTCCGCCTGGCACGGAACGGAGCGCGCCGTCCCATAGCTCCACGACGTCCCAGTCCTCAATCTCGAGTTCGCCCTCTTCCGCGGGATCACCGCCGAGGAGTACCTGAATGTCGCGTGCGCAGCGGGTCAGCAGCTTTTCTGCGTGAATGACGTCCCGCATTTCACGGCGCACTTCCCCAGGTAAGTCCTCAGGAACCCGTGCAGTGACGGAGAAATCAGTCGGAACCGCTAGCTCCACTTTGTAAAGGTCCGCAATGTCGTACACGAACGACCGGTCATGTCCCGTATGAACGACTCCCAGGCCGGGCGCACAACCCAGCGCCACGACCACGGCATGCACCACCCCGTACAGGCAGGTCGTCGCGGCGGAAAGAGCCTGGTTGACGGGATCGGATGACTCAAAATCACCCGGACGGTAATCCCGCCGGCTCCATGCCACTCCCGAGTCCCGCGACGCTGCCGCATAGGCGGCCCTGACGCGGGCACCCTCACGACCGCGCAGCTGCTGCATCGTCAGCCTTGACACGTCCGCGCCAGGGAAGCGCATCTCGTACATCGCCCGCGCCACAGCCAGCCGACGCGACTGATTACTCACGATAGCGGCCTGGCGTTCAAGCCAGCGAGACGACCGCGAAAGCGACCTGCCGTGGGCGTAATAGCGCACGCCATGCTCGCCAACCCAGACGGTCGTCGCCCCGCTATCGGCTACGACCATCATCGCCTGATGCGTTACCCGGGTCCCCGGACCAAGCAGCAATGCGCCGATCATCGCCGAGGGGATGTGCACAGTGCCACGCTCATCGGTCACCGTAATCGCATTGGCGTCACGATGGACTACGCCGCGTTCGAGATACACGAAGCTAAGCCGGTCCCCTACCCGGCCCAGCTCACGCACGTCGCTGGGCCGGGCCCCGGGAACAGGTTTCATGCCACCATCACCGCGGCCTCGCCAGCGTCATCAGGCCACAGCCATAGGCTTTAGCCCGGCCCATGCCCGTCGTGAGCGCAGCGCGCAACCTGGCAGGGTCAGTCACAGTGAGCAGGCCATCGAACTGCGCCCTCGTGATCGTGACCCGGCAGCCTTTCTCCGCTACGTGCTCGCGGCGAGTGAACACGTCCTGTCCCCGACCGGTGAGCGACACGCCATTCGGGGAACCCTCTAATGTGAATCCCCATTGCGCCGACCTTTCACGCAGCCATTCCTCCTGTTTCTCCTGTGACCCGACCGGAACCGGTTTTCCCCGCCTCCCGCGTCCAGAGGCCACAGCGCGGACAGGATTAGCCGTCAGGCGAAACCGCCACGCCTGACCCGGACCAAGACTATCCAGGAAATGGTCGTAGGCTGTGGTATCCCACGCAGCAGAGGTAGGCCACCCCGCCTGCTCAACCAGATGAGTGAGATCCGGTTCCGCGGAAGCGACCAGGTACAGCAGCAGCTCGTGCCGGGAACGCCGGTCTACCCGCCACAACGGGCGTACGCCGAGACCCGGCGGATACGCGGCCATGACGGCTGCGTGCATGCGCTGCGGGGAAGCGAGGAGACGGCCGGTGCCCCTCCTCGCCGGATTCAAGGCGAACCTGCTCAGATACACCGGACCCCACCTGCCTGCTCGAAGAAATCAGGTTCGTCAGCGAATGCTGATCCGGCAGCAGAACCTCTGGGTGCCGGATCAGCCCCCTCATCCAGCACGCGGGGTGTTCGCCCGTCTGGGTTCTCAACCCGGACAGGCTCAAGGGAAATAACCTCACGCCAGCCATATTCGCGTCGCTCCGGGTTCCACGAAAACGGCACGTCGCGGACGACCTCGACAGCACCTCCGGGGCTGGTGCCCGCCCCGGCGTCGGCGAACACCTCAAGACGCACTTCTCCCCGGGGAAGAGACACCCGATAGAACCGCGCCGCCTGCCACTCAGCCCCGCGCAGCGCATCTTCCAGACCGCCATCACGCACCCCGAGCGTCAGCTTTCCCGCGGGGGGACACGACCGCCGGCCGAGATAGAGCGGATAGGCAGGGCGCCGCACGGCCTCATCCAGGCCCTCAAGCAGAGAACGGTCGCCTTCGACAGCGGCAACGAAAACGGCATCGGCAAGGTAGTACCGGTACGACAACGGCATCGATTTTTCTTCACTCCAGCGATGAGCAGTCTGGAAATCCCGTTGCAGCTTGCCCGGCTGATCCACCCGGACCCCGAAACGGAGCCTGACCAGATCCTCGACCGGGTCTGCGCGGCGACGTCCCTGAGCTGCGGCGAGCAGCCCGAGCACCCCGCTCTTCGTCGGCTCCGACCGGGTTTCGCGCCGAGCGAAACGGCTCGAATCCCCCCAGGCTTGCAGCGGCCCGGCTAACCGGAGAAGCAGGACCGCCATCAGAGCCTCGCGTAATCCGTCGCCGCGGAGCGGATCGCCCCGGCAAGCTCGTCGAGAGTCTTCCGCTCACCCAGCTCATCAAGCGCCTCAGCGCCAGGACCGCAAGTCACCCAGACCTGCTGCGACTCCGCCCCGAACTGGGGCAGCAGGTCGTTCGCGTATGTGACAAGTGCTTCGCAGGAAGCCCGGACGAAGCCATCCTGTCCGGGAAGCACGGGTTTCTCGAAGGCGCCGACAAGGCTGACTGGCTGAGAGTCGCGAACCATGACCACGACCGCATCGGGGAGGGTACGGTTGCCGAAAGCATTCTGCTTTCCCGTGGGCATGCTCGTAGCGAATGCCTTCGCGAAGGCGGCAGCCGCCTCACCTGCTGCGTCGGCGCTGCCGAGATTAGCTGCTAGTGCGTCAACGTTGATGCTTGCGAACCGGTACATCGTCGCAGACGTGAACTCGACTGTGCCGATCATCCCCGCGCCGGTGTCCGCAGCCGGATTCATGTCATCAACTGCGGTGTAGTAGTCGTCCTCAGTGTCCGCGGCGTGGGTGCTCAAGGCGTGGGCCACCTGCACGGCAGCATCAACGTTGATATCCCCCGCATCAGCGACCATGCGACCGAAGAGGGCGATGTCTATGCCATTGCCACCTTTCATTACCTCTTTGACGACCTTATTGTCCAGCGGTCCATCGGCAGCCGCTAGCTCGGCAAGGCGATCGGCCTGAGCCGCGCTGATGAAGACAAGGTACTTGCTCTGAGCGGCCGCCGCCGGGC
Organism: uncultured Dermatophilus sp.; assembly: GCA_945876925.1. GTDB lineage: Bacteria > Actinomycetota > Actinomycetes > Actinomycetales > Dermatophilaceae > Dermatophilus. Next base: position 581 of record CAMCQD010000038.1, on the reverse strand, counting down.
TCGATGCTGCTGCCCTCTTCGCCCTCGGCTTCTCGATCTTCAGCCCGAGCGCTTTGATGACCTCCTCAGCGCGCTTGTTCGCCGCGGCCACGGCTGCCTCATCATCCGCCGGCTTACCCTGGCGGGCGAGAATCCGAGGGGAGAGCAGCTCGACGACACGTTTGGTGCGGTAGCTCAGCTTCAAGGTATCAATGATCCCCTCGAAATCCCGGCGGGTAGCCCGCTTCCAGGCCTGGCTGCTGACCCGGGCCCGTCGCACCCCGCCATACATCGCGGATTTCGGCGCGCCGGTATCGTCACGGTTGATGTTGCTCGGCGGGAGCGTCTGGATGATGTGGAAGTCGATGAACGTGGTCACGGTGTTCTCCTCAAGCGGCGGGGCCGGTGGTGTGGGTCTGGTCAGGTGTGGTGGCGGCTTCTGCCGGGCCTGCATGAGGGAGCAGACGACGCAAATCGCGGCCCCAGGACAAACGCACCCCAGGTGCGCTCCTAAGGTCGGCGAGCCAGTACAGATCGCGAGCAAGCAGCCCGTAGTCGAACGCGACCCGGGGCGTAGCCGACCGCATCATCGTCAGCAGCCC
>CAMCQD010000037.1 GCA_945876925.1 uncultured Dermatophilus sp. | reverse complement strand
ACCCGCCCCCCCCCCCCCACTGGACCCCCCGCCCCCCCCCGTCGCCACACCCGGCCGTCCCGGGGGGCCCCCCCGCCGGCGGCATGCCGGGGAGCTGGCGGGCGGCGAGCCGCCGCGCCGCCCGCAGGTACCATGAACCAGTTGCCAGCGCGCATCTGCCAGCGAACCAGACGAGGGGACTACACGTATGAGCGGCCACTCCAAGTGGGCGACGACCAAGCACAAGAAGGCGGCCATCGACGCCAAGCGCGGCAAGCTGTTCGCCAAGCTCATCAAGAACATCGAGGTCGCGGCCCGCACCGGAGGCGGTGACCCCGGCGGGAACCCGACCCTGTACGACGCCATCCAGAAGGCGAAGAAGAGCTCGGTCCCCAACGACAACATCGACCGCGCGGTCAAGCGCGGCTCGGGTGCCGAGGGCGGCGGAGCCGACTGGCAGACCATCATGTACGAGGGCTACGCCCCCGGCGGGGTCGCGGTGCTCATCGAATGCCTCACCGACAACCGCAACCGGGCCGCCACCGAGGTGCGCGTCGCGCTCACCCGCAACGGCGGCTCGCTGGCCGACCCGGGTTCGGTCTCCTACCTGTTCAACCGCAAGGGCGTCGTCATGGTGCCCAAGGCGCAGCCCGGCGGCGAGGCCACCGAGGACGGCCTCCTGGAGGTCGTGCTCGAGGCCGGCGCCGAGGAGGTCGAGGACTACGGCGAGCAGTTCCGCATCGAGAGCGAGGCCGCCGACCTCGTCGCCGTCCGCACCGCCTTGCAGGCCGCCGGGATCGACTACGACTCCGCCGAGGCCGAATTCGTGCCCACCATGGAGGTGCCGCTGGACCTGGAGGGCGCCCGCAAGATGATGCGGGTGATCGACGCCCTGGAAGACAGCGACGACGTGCAGAACGTGTACGCCAACGGCGATGTGTCCGATGAGGTCGCCGCGCAGCTCGACGAGGGCTGAGCCGCGGTCCGGCCCGGTACGGCCGATGCGGGTCCTGGGCGTCGATCCGGGCCTGACCCGCTGCGGCGTGGGCGTGGTCGAGGGTGCCCCCGGGCGGCCCCTGCGCATGGTCGCCGTCGGGGTGATCCGTACCCCCACGGGGGATCCGGTGCACGAGCGGCTGCTCAGCCTGGCCGGTCAGCTGGACGAGTGGCTCGCCCAGCATCGACCCGACGCGATCGCCGTCGAGCGGGTCTTCGCCCGCGACTCGGTGAGCACCATCATGGGCACCGCCCAGGCCAGCGCCATCCCGATGCTGGCCGCCGCCCGGCTGGAGGTGCCGCTCGGGCTGCACACCCCCAGCGAGGTGAAGGCTGCCGTCACCGGCAACGGCCGGGCCGTCAAGGCGCAGGTCACCGCCATGATCACGCGTATCCTCCAGCTGGCGGGGCCGCCCCGGCCCGCCGACGCCGCCGACGCGCTGGCCCTGGCCGTGTGCCACGTGTGGCGCGGCGGAGCCGATGCGCGTATCGACGCGGCCGTGCGGGCCGCCCGGGCAGGCACCCGCTGAACGGCCCCTGGGCCGCACAGTGAGCGCCCGGCGTCCGCCGGCGGCGCGCCGATCTGACAGTCGCGCGAACACATGTTCTTATAGCTGTGCAGTGCGGTGGCCGTCGCTGACCGCGCCGCACGGCTGCTCGTCACCGCTGCGGGCAAGGGGAGACAAGGGGAGGACGGGATGATCGCGTCGGTTGATGGCCTCGTCGAACGGGCCGGCCTCGACCATGCGGTGATCGTCACCGGGGGGATCGGGCTGCTCGTCCGGATGACCCCGGCCACCGCCGCCGGGCTGCGGCCCGGGGAGCGGGCGCGGCTGTGCACCTCGCTGATCGTGCGGGAGGATTCCTGGACGCTGTACGGCTTCGCTGACGACGGCGAGCGGGAGACCTTCGAGGTGGCGCAGAGCGTCACCGGGGTGGGGCCGCGCCTGGCGCTGGCGATGCTCGCGGTGTTCCCGCCCGCCCGGCTGCGCGCGGCCATCGCCGCCGGCGAGATCGCCACGTTAACCAAGGTGCCCGGCATCGGGCGCAAGAGCGCCGAGCGGATCGTGCTGGAACTCAAGGACAAGATGACCGCCCTGGCCGCAGCCGAAGGCGACGACGGCGCCGGTGAGCTGCCCGCCCCGCCGGAGGGGGCCGAGCCGGCCTGGCGGACCCAGGTGGTCGAGGCGCTGGTGTCGCTGGGCTGGCCGGCCCGGGCTGCCCGGTCCGGAGCCGATGCGGTCACCGGTGAGGTGGGCCCGGACGCCCCGGTGGGCGTCGCCCTCAAGGCCGTGCTGCGGGAGCTGGGCCGGTGAGCGGGCACCCGGGGGACCGTTTCGTGGACCCGGTGCCCCAGGCCGGCGAGGAAGCGGACGAGGGCCAGGTCGAGGCGGCGCTGCGGCCCCGGCGGCTGGCCGAGTTCCCCGGGCAGGCCCGCGTGCGCGATCAGCTCGCCCTCGTGCTCGAGGCTGCCAGGCAGCGTGGCTCGTCCCCCGATCACATCCTGCTGTCGGGGCCGCCCGGGCTGGGCAAGACCACCCTGGCGATGATCGTGGCCGCCGAGCTGTCCGCGCCGATCCGGGTCACCAGCGGGCCGGCCATCCAGCACGCGGGTGACCTGGCCTCGATCCTGTCCTCCCTGACTGAGGGGGAGGTGCTCTTCCTCGACGAGATCCACCGGATGGCACGCCCGGCCGAGGAGATGCTCTACCTGGCCATGGAGGACTTCCGGGTGGACATCGTGGTCGGCAAGGGCCCGGGCGCCACCGCGATCCCCCTCGAGCTGGCGCCGTTCACCGTGGTCGGGGCGACGACCCGCTCGGGGCTGCTGCCGGCGCCGCTGCGGGACCGGTTCGGATTCACCGGGCACCTGGACTTCTACCGGACCGGGGAGCTGCGCGCCATCGTGGCCCGCTCGGCCGGCCTGCTAGGCGTGAGCGCCACCCGGGAGGGGATCAGCGAGATCGCCCGGCGTTCCCGCGGCACCCCCCGGATCGCCAACCGGCTGCTGCGCCGGGTACGCGACTGGGCCCAGGTGCACGGTTCCGGCACGGTCGACCTGGAGGCCGCCCGCCAGGCCCTGGACCTGTTCGATGTCGACCCGCGCGGGCTGGACCGGCTCGACCGCGCGGTGCTGGACGCCCTGTGCGTGCGCTTCGGCGGCGGGCCGGTGGGGGTCTCCACCCTGGCGGTGGCCGTAGGGGAGGAGCCCGACACCGTCGAGACAGTGGCCGAGCCGTTCCTCGTGCGAGAGGGGTTCGTGGTGCGCACCCCCCGCGGGCGGGTCGCGGCCCCGGCCGCCTTCGCGCACCTGGGCCTGCCGGTGCCCGAGGGGATCGCCGGGACGGTTCCCGGCCGGGCGCGCCTCGGCGGCGAGATGCTGCCATTCGGTGACGATGACGGCCCGGAGGCACCCTGATGCCCGCCCGACCGGCGAGGCACGTTGCTTCGCATGCTGGCCCGTCACTTAGAATCACCAGTGGCGCTCATTCGGATCGTTGGGGGACGACCGTCATCACGGCGAACACCACTGACGAGGGATCTCATATGTACGTGACCGGGGCGGGGCCTTCGCGCCCAGGGCCTGCACGAATCGAGAGCGGGAGCGAACGTGGCGCGTAATCGACCCCAGGCCGGGCTGGAGGCCGCTAAGAGCACACCGGGACGGCCACCGCACGTGCAGGCCTGGCGTGACCTGGGCTGGTCGGGTCTCATCACCGTGGCGCTGACTGCGCTGCTGGCCGCCTCGGTCATCCTGTGGGGCGGCTCATGGACGCCCAAGCTCGGCCTGGACCTCGAAGGCGGCACCCAGATGGTGCTGCAGCCCCAGGTCGTGCAGGGCCAGACGGTGAGCGCCGAGCAGCTCAACCAGGCCGTCGACATCATGCGCGCCCGGGTCGACGGCCAGGGAGTGGCCGAGGCGGAGGTGTCCACCCTGGGCGACAACGTCGTCGTCTCCGTGCCCGGCCGGATGACCAAGGAGCAGGAAGACGCCCTGCGGGCCAGCTCGCAGATGGCGTTCCGCCCGGTGCTCAGCGTGCTGCCCCGCCAGGTGCAGCAGCAGCCGTCCGCCACGGCCAGCCCGACTGCCGCCCCGACGGGCAGCGCCACTGCCAGCGCCACCCCGTCCGCTACGCGCACGGCCACCCCTTCGGCCACTGCCAGCGCCACCCCGTCCGCTACGCGCACGGCCACCCCTTCGGCCACGGCCAGCGCTGCCCCGTCCGCCACCGCTACCGCCAGCGCGAGCCCGGCCGCCTCCGGCCGCCCGCCCGCAGCCGCGCCGATGGCGCCGCCGGCTCCCTCGCCCACCGCGTCCTCCCCGGCAGAGGCGACCCCGAGCGCGAGCGGCACGACTCCCGCGGCCAGCGGCACCGCCACGGCAGGGGCGGGCCTGCCCACCGGGGCGGGCGACACCAGCGCCCGGGTCACCGACGAGATCGCCGCCGACCCGGCCAAGCTCATCGAGAATGCCACCAGCGAGACCTGGCTGACCGACGCGATCATGAAGCAGGCCCTGGCCACGAAGTGCACCGCCGAGGGCGCCCCGGCCAGCCCCGATCCGCGCCGCGCGACGGTGGCGTGCAGCCTCACCGGCGACGTGTACATCCTGGGCCCCACGGTCATGGACGGCACCAACATCGCCGACGCCTCCTCGGCCGCGGCCGCCAACCCGCAGACCGGCCAGCTCACCGGGGGCTATGAGGTCCGCCTGCAGACCAAGGACGACTACGCGCAGGCCTACGCCACCATCTCGGGGTACATGGTCGGCCTGCAGCAGCCCCGCAACCAGCTCGCCGCGGTGCTGGACAACCGGGTGATCTCCGCGCCGTATTTCTCCTCGGCGATCACTGGCGGGCGCGCCTCGATCACCGGCGATTTCTCCGCCGAGCAGGCCCAGCTGCTGGCCAACCAGCTCAAGTTCGGAGCGCTGCCGATCTCGTTCACCGTGCAGAGCACCGAGAACGTCAGCCCGGTTGTCGGTGGCGACCAGCTGCGCAACGGCATCATCGCCGGGCTCATCGGCCTGGTCCTGGTGTTCGCGTACTTCCTGTGGCAGTACCGGGCGCTCGGCCTGGTCACGGTGGCCTCGGTGGTGCTGGTCGGCGTGCTCACCTACCTGTCCCTGGCGCTTCTCGGCTGGGGGTACAACCTGCGGCTCACCCTGGCCGGGGTGACCGGCGCGATCGTGGCCATCGGCACGACCGCCGACTCGTTCATCGTCTACTTCGAGCGGGTCCGCGACGAGGTCCGTGACGGGAAGCGCCTGGAGGCGGCCGTGCAGGCCGGCTGGGCCCGCGCCCGGCGCACCATCGTCATCTCCGACCTGGTCAACCTGCTCGCCGCGGTGGTGCTGTACCTGCTGGCGGCCGCGAACGTGCGCGGTTTCGCGTTCATGCTCATCCTCACCACGATCCTCGACCTGATCGTCACGTTCCTGTTCACCCACCCGCTGCTCACGCTGCTGTCCCGGACGCGTTTCTTCGGCGGGGGCCATCGCTGGTCGGGCTTCGACCGGGACACCCTCGGCGGCGGGCTCCGCTATGCCGGCGCGGGCCGGTTCACCACCACACCTGGCGGGGGCAACACCGAAGGGAGCCCGGCATGAGCAGGTTCAGTGACCTGGGCAATGACCTCTACTCGGGCAAGCGGTCCATCGACTTCGTCGGGCGGCTGCGGGTATGGATGGCCGGCTCGGTGGTCATCCTCCTGGCGGTGATCCTCGGGGTGAGCCTGCGCGGGTTCAACTTCGGCATTGAATTCACCGGCGGGTCCGACTTCCGCGTCGCCGGCGTGAGCGACACCGCCGGCTACGACAGCAGGGCACGCGATGCCGTGGCCCAGGCCTCCGGGGTGCAGGGCGCGGCCGTGCAGCTCGTCGGGGATAACACCGTGCGGGTGCAGACCGAGCGGATGAGCGAGGATTCGGTCCGGCAGGTGACCTCGGCGCTGTCCTCGGCCTTCGGGGTACCGGCCGGCAATATCGCCTCCGCGGTGGTCGGGCCCTCCTGGGGGGAGTCGGTCAGCCAGCAGGCCGTGCGGGCGCTGATCGTCTTCCTCGCACTGGTCTCCCTCGTCCTGGCGGTGTACTTCAGGACGTGGAAGATGTCCTTCTCTGCGCTGGTGGCGCTGCTGCATGACATCGTCATCACGGTCGGGGTGTATTCCCTGGCCGGTTTCGAGATCACCCCGGCCTCGGCGATCGGGTTCCTGACCATCCTCGGCTACTCGCTGTACGACACCGTCGTGGTGTTCGACAAGGTCCGCGAGAACACCGCGGAGTCGATGGTGACCAACCGGCTCACCTACGCCGAGGCGAGCAACCTGGCGGTCAACCAGACCCTCATCCGGTCGGTCAACACCTCCGTGGTGGCGCTGCTGCCGGTCGCGGCGGTGCTCGTCATGGGCGTGACGGTGATCGGCCCGGGCACCCTGCTGGACCTGTCGCTGGCGCTCTTCATCGGCATCGCGGTGGGTACCTACAGCTCGATCTTCATCGCCACGCCGCTGCTGGTCTGGCTGCGCCGCCGCGAGCCGGAGATCCAGGAACTGCAGACGCGGGTGGAGCAGCGGCGCGAACGGCTCGCCGCGGCTGGTCACCCGGTCGACGCGCGCGGCCTGCCCACCAACATCGCGCCGGCCCCGGTGCCAGTCCCGAGCAGCGCGCCAGGGACGGCGGGCCTCCCGGTGCGGGCCGCGCAGCCGGGGGAGACCCTCACCGCCACCGGCCGCCCGGTGCACCCCTCCATGCTGGTCCAGCCTGAGGACAAGCCCCGGCGGCTGCGCCGGCGTAAGAAGAGCAGCTGACCGGGCGTGCCAGGCCCCGGCTCGCGCTCCCGGAGAACGATCCGCCTAGCGGGGCGCAGCGCACGGGCCCGCCAGGCGGGATCGCTGCTCACCGCTGCCGGAGCGTGGCCTAGGCTGCCCCTGTGACCCGTGACAAACTAGCCGAGCTAGTCGCCTCCAAGTTCGAGAACATCCCGGATTTCCCCAAGCCCGGCATCCTCTTCCAGGACTTCACGCCCCTGCTGGCGGACCGGGATGCGCTGCGCGCGGTGGTCGGCGACGTGGTTGACCGGTTCGGCGGCCAGGTGGACGCCGTGGCCGGGATCGAGGCCCGCGGCTTCATGATCGGAGCCGCCGCAGCGGTCGGGCTGGGGGTCGGTTTCGTGCCTATCCGTAAGGCCGGCAAGCTACCGCGGGCAACGTTCGCCCGCGAGTACGAACTCGAATACGGCACCGCAACCCTCGAAATGCACTGTGACGCGGTGAACCCCGGGGCGCGGGTGCTCGTCATGGATGATCTGCTGGCCACCGGCGGCACCGCCCGCGCGGCATGCGAGCTGGTCGAGGCGGCCGGGGCCCGGGTGGTGGCCGTGGACACCCTCGTCGAGCTGGCCGAGCTGAACGGCCGGTCCCAGCTGGACGGCTACGAGGTCCGCAGCCTGCTGCAGCTGTGACACCGCGGCCGGGGGACTGGGCCGCGGGGTGCTTGCGGTGGCTCCTACACTTGCTGCATGACGGCGTCAGAGGGAATCCCCGGTACCGAGCTGCCTCTGCCCGCCGCGGCGGCTTCCACGGCCGGTGGCTGGATGCGGGCGCGGCTGGCTCGCTGGAGCGCGCCCAAGCAGCAGACCTACCCCGCGCTCGAGCCGCTCATCCGCACGGTCCGCGCCACGCATCCCAAAGAGGATCTCACCATCGTCGTGCGGGCCTATGAGGTCGCCGAGCGGGTGCACGCCGGGCAGTTCCGCAAGAACGGCGATCCGTACATCACGCACCCGCTGGCGGTGGCCACCATCCTGGCCGAGCTGGGCATGACCGCCCCGACGCTGGCCGCGGCCCTGCTGCACGACACCGTCGAGGACACCGACTACACCCTCGAGCAGTGCCGGGCTGATTTCGGTGATGAGATCGCCATGCTCGTCAATGGCGTCACCAAACTCGACAAGGTCAAATACGGTGACGCCGCCAAGTCCGAGACGGTCCGCAAGATGGTCATCGCGATGGCCCGTGACATCAGGGTGCTGGTGATCAAGCTGGCCGACCGGTTGCACAATGCCCGCACCTGGAAGTACGTCCCGCGGGCCAAGGCCGAGCCGAAGGCGACCGAGACGCTGGAGATCTACGCGCCGCTGGCGCACCGGCTGGGCATGAACACGATCAAGTGGCAGCTGGAGGATCTTGCCTTCGAGACGAAGTACCCGGGGGTGTATGCCGAGATCAAGCGCATGGTGAGCGACCGCGCGCCGGCCCGGGATGAATACCTCGACGTGGTCAAGGCGCAGGTCGCCGCCGACCTGAAGGATGCGCACATCAAGGCCATCGTCACCGGCCGGCCCAAGCACTACTACTCCGTGTACCAGAAGATGATCGTGCGCGGCCGCGAATTCGACGAGATCTACGACCTGGTCGCCGTGCGCGTGCTGGTCGACACCATCCGTGACTGCTACGCGGCGATCGGGGCGGTGCATTCGCGCTGGCGTCCCATGCCGGGGCGGTTCAAGGACTACATCGCGATGCCCAAATTCAACATGTACCAGTCGCTGCATACGACGGTCGTGGGCCCCGAGGGCAAGCCGGTCGAGATCCAGATCCGCACGCACACCATGCACCACCGCGCTGAATACGGCGTGGCCGCGCACTGGAAGTACAAGGATGGCTCGGCCGGCGACACCGGCTCACCCGCCCGGGCCACCGACGACGACGGGCACACCGACCTGGTCTGGCTGCGCCAGCTCCTGGACTGGCAGCGTGACACCGCCGATCCGGACGAATTCCTCGATTCGCTCAGGTTCGAGATCACCACCCGGGAGGTGTACGTCTTCACCCCCAAGGGGGAGGCGATCGCCCTGCCGCTGGGGGCCACGCCGGTCGACTTCGCCTATGCGGTGCACACCGAGGTGGGGCACCACTGCATCGGGGCGCGCGTCAACGGGCGGTTAGTGCCGCTGGAGAGCCGCCTGGAGAACGGCGACGTCGTCGAGGTACTCACGAGCAAGGTGGACGGAGCCGGCCCGACCCGCGACTGGCTCACCTTCGTGCGCAGCCCGCGGGCCCGCAACAAGATCAAGGCCTGGTTCAGCAAGGAGCGCCGCGAGGAGGCGATCCAGACCGGCAAGCAGGAAATCGCCCAGGCGATGCGCAAGCGCCGCCTGCCGATGAACCGGCTCATGACCGGTGATCTGCTCACCTCCATTGCCGCCGCGGTGGGCTACTCGGATATCGACGCGCTGTATGCCGCGGTCGGTGAGCATCACGTCTCGGCCGAGTCCGTCGTGGAGCGGGTCGTGCGGGCCCATGGCGGCGAAGAGGGCGCTACCGAGGACATGGCCGAGGCCACGATCCCCGGCGGCCGCAGCGGCGTCGCCCACCGGGCGCAGTCGGAGTCCGGCGTCAACGTGGTGGGCGCCAGCGACGTATGGACGAAACTGGCCAAGTGCTGCACGCCGGTGCCCGGCGACGCGATCTTCGGGTTCGTCACCCGGGGCAAGGGCATCTCGGTGCACCGCAAGGACTGCACCAATGCCGAATCGCTGCTAGCCCAGACCGAGCGGCTCAAGGAGGTCGAGTGGGCCCCGACCGCCGGCACGCTGTTCCTCGTGCAGATCCAGGTGGAGGCGCTGGACCGGCAGGGGCTGTTCACGGACGTGACCCGGGTGCTATCGGACCATCACGTCAACATCCTGGAAGCGAGCCTGAAGACCAACCGCGACCGGGTCGCGGTGTCCAGGTT
>CAMCQD010000036.1 GCA_945876925.1 uncultured Dermatophilus sp. | reverse complement strand
GAGTCGCTGCTGGCGCTGCGCTGGACGGCGATCCTGCGCAGCCAGCGCCCCGGGCTGGGCCTGGCGGCGACCGCCGGCATCCACACCGCAGCCGACGTGGTCAAGGCCGTGGCGGTGGGGGCCGACGCGGCCTACCTGGCCTCGGCGCTGCTCATCCACGGGCCGGGGCACCTGCGCATGCTGCGAGCCGGGCTGGCCGCATGGCTGGCCGAGCACGAGTACGAGTCGGTGGCCCAGCTCAAGGGCGCCATGCAGGCCGCGAACGTGCCCGACCCGGGCACGTTCGAGCGGGCCCAGTACCTGCGCGTCCTGCGCTCGTGAGCCGGCGGGCCATCCGCGGCGTGAGCGGCGGATGGCTCCCTGCCGCAGGAACGGCCAGGCCGGGACGTACCCCGGATCGCCCGCTCATCCCCTTCAGGTCTGCCAGGACGCCCCACCGCGCCGGTGAGATTCGTTGCCGCCGGGTCCGCTGGTGGATACGGTGACCCCGGGCCGCCGGACGACGGCGGAACCGCAGAACACCGGCCTGATCGCAAGGGGAGTGCCATGAGCGAGCTCACATACCCGGAAAACCTGAAGTACACGTCCGAACACGAGTGGGTGAGCATCGAGGGCACCACTGCCCGGGTCGGCATCACTGACTTCGCCCAGGACGCCCTGGGAGACATCGTCTACGTGACTCTGCCCACTGTCGGCGAGCAGGTAACCGCCGGGGAGCCGGCCGGGGAAGTCGAGTCGACCAAGTCGGTCAGCGACGTCGAGAGCCCGGTCACCGGCGAGGTCAGCGCGGTCAATGACAACCTCGACGACGCCCCCGAGCTGGTCAATTCCGACCCCTACGGAGCCGGGTGGCTGTTCGAGGTGACGCTCGGCGACGGCGCCGACCTGTCGCATCTGCTCGACGCGGGGGCGTACACGGCCGGGCTGGAGTGACCTCCGGGTGCTCCCCGGAGCGCCCGACCGGGACGGTTGTGCACGAGCACGCGCGTCCCCGGCTGCGAACACCTCGATTCATCATCTAGGGTTGACGTGAAGACGCAGCCGTCGGGCCTCCGGCGGCACCCGATTGGCCAACGTCCCGGCGCCGCGCCGGGACGTCCGACGTAGATGGAGTGCTCTGGTGACCGACCAAGGGACCCCGGCCGAGCAGCCGCCGCGACAGACCGATCCGGCGACCATGCGGTTCGCCGGGATCAGCCTTCCCGATGTTTCCTCCGAGCTCGACTACGGCCTGCGCCCGCAGGACCAGGCCACGATCGACGCGCTGCGCCCCGGCACCGCCTTACTGCTCGTGCTCCGCGGCCCTAACCGCGGAGCACGGTTCCTGCTGGACTCCGAGCTGACCACCACCGGCCGGCACCCCGACAGCGACATCTTCCTCGACGATGTCACCGTGTCGCGCAAGCACGCGGTGTTCGAGCAGGACGGGGACGTCTGGGCGGTGCGCGACGTGGGCTCGCTGAACGGCACGTACGTTAACCGGGAGCGGATCGACTCCGCGGTGCTCAGCTCCGGTGACGAGGTGCAGATCGGCAAATTCCGCCTGGTGTACTACGCCCCGCGCGTAGCGGGCTGATCGGCGTGGTCGCTTCCGGGGACTCCTCACTGACCATCGGCGCCGTCATCGACGAGCTCAAGGACGAGTTCCCAGACCTGACCATCAGCAAGATCCGCTTCCTGGAGTCGCGCGGACTGGTCAAGCCGCCCCGGGCCGCCTCGGGCTACCGCTGCTTCCGCCCCTCGGATGTCGATCGCATCCGCTACATCCTCACCGCCCAGCGCGATCACTTCTGGCCCCTGAAGATCATCCAGGAGGCCCTGGACGCCCTCGACCGCGGGCTGGAGCCGGCTGGCCCGGCTGCCAGGGCCGCCAGGCCGGTCGTGCCCGACATCCCCGAGGACGACGACATCCCCGCGGCCGCGTCGCTCACGGAACCGCCTCCGCGGCTGCGGCTCACCGCCGCGGAACTCTCGGCCGCTTCCGGGCTGAGCCAGGCCATCATCGGCGAGCTCACCGGCTTCGGCCTGCTCACCCCGGATGACCGGGGTCACTACGACGGCTCCTCGGTGCCGGTCGCCAGGGCGGCCGCCGCGCTGTCCTCCTTCGGGATCGAGCCGCGGCATCTGCGTTCCTTCCGCGCTGCGGCCGACCGTGAGATCGGGCTGGTGCAGCAGGTGGTCTCACCGATCCGTTCCCGCGGCGAGGACGACGGCCGCGATGCCGCCGGCGAGCTGCTGCGCGCCTGCCTGGCCCTGCACGCCGCCCTGGTCCGCGCCGGCCTGGCCCGCCGCAGCTGACCCGCCCCCTCCCGGGAGCCCGGGCGGTATGAGCGGCAACGCATCCCGGACCGCTGCGCCCCGGAGCCGCCGGGCGCGATAGCGTGAGGGAGTGCGAGACCTCGATGTCCTGGGAGTCCGAGTAGAGACACCGACCAACCAGCCGATCGTCCTGCTGCGCGAGCGCGGCGGGGAGCGGTACCTGCCCATCTGGATAGGCGCCTCCGAAGCGGCGGCGATCGCCTTCGCCCAGCAGGGCGTCGTCCCGCCGCGTCCGCTCACCCACGACCTGCTGCGTGACGTCATCACCGCCCTCGGGGTGATCCTCAACGAGGTCCGCATCGTCAAGCTGGAGGACCGGGTGTTCTACTCCGACCTGGTGTTCAGCAATGGCGTGCGGGTCAGCTCGCGCACCTCGGACGCGATCGCGCTCGCCCTGCGCACCGAATCCCCCATCCGGGTCGAGGAATCGGTGCTCGACGAGGCCGGGGTGATCGTCTCCGAGGATGAGAACGACGAAGTTGAGCGGTTCCGGGAGTTCCTCGACACGGTCTCCCCGGAGGACTTCGAAATGCCCGGGGGCGCGGGGGGCATCGACCCGGCCGAGGGCCCGCCGGGTAACTGAGCACATATACCAGCCGTCGTCGTCGTTGCATGCAACCGGGCAGCGACACGCGCGATCTGCGGCACTCCGGTTGATTGACGGGGGCAGCACCGGCTCGTAGTTTCAGATACGGGCCTTCTCCGCGGCGTGACGCCTCGCCGCCGGCGGCCGTCTGGTGACAGGGAGGGTTCATGGATTCGCGCATCGGCCCGGGGGGCGGGCAGCCGGAGGCCGCCAGGCCGGCACAGGGAATGCTGTTCTCTGATGACATGACGGTCATCCCGGAGGACGCCGGCTTCCGGGGCCCCGTCGCCTGCAAGGTCGTCGGCATCACCTACCGCCAGCTCGACTACTGGGCCCGCACCGGGCTGGTCGAGCCGTCCATCCGCGGCGCCACGGGTTCGGGGACGCAGCGGCTGTACAGCTTCGGCGACGTGCTCGTCCTCAAGGTCGTCAAGCGCCTGCTCGACACGGGCGTCTCGCTGCAGCAGATCCGCGTCGCCGTGGAGAGCCTGCGCGCCCGCGGGGTGAAGGACCTGCATCAGGTCACCTTGATGAGCGACGGCGCCACCGTCTACGAGTGCACCAGCAACGACGAGGTCATCGACCTGCTCCAGGGCGGGCAGGGCGTTTTCGGCATCGCGGTCGGGCGGGTATGGCGCGAGGTCGAGGGAGAGCTGTCCGCGCTCCCGGCCGAGCGCCTGGGGACCGGGCCGGAGACGGGCGTCGTCGATGAGCTCAGCGCCCGCCGCCGCGCCCGCAAGACCGGCTGACCTCCTCCCCGCGCCCGCCGCGGCGCCCGCGGGAGCATCCGAGGCGGTGGTGTTAGTGTCGTGTCTCATCTTTGGCAGTACGCCCCGCGGCCGGGACCGGGCCTGGCAGGCCATGCCGGCCCGTCCGAGCCGCCGCGCGTTGACGAGGCAGGAGCGCGATACATGGCCGGCGAATCCACCCAGCACCCGGAGCTCGCAGCGTTCACCAGCCGGCATATCGGCCCGCGTGAACCGGACATCGCCCGGATGCTCGAGGTCATCGGCGTGCCCGATCTGGACGCGCTCATCGATGCCACCCTGCCGCCGGGGATCCGGTTCGACGGTGACCTGCACATCGGCGCCGCCCGCTCGGAGAACGCCGTCCTCGACGAGCTCGCCGAGCTGGCCTCGCACAACACCGTGCGCGAGTCGATGATCGGGCTGGGCTACTACGGCACCGTAATGCCCAGCGTCATCCGCCGCCGGGTGCTCGAATCACCGGCCTGGTACACCGCGTACACCCCCTCCCAGCCGGAGATCTCGCAGGGGCGGCTTGAGGCGCTGCTGAACTTCCAGACGATGATCGCCGACCTGACCGGCAGCGATATCGCCAATGCGTCGCTGCTGGACGAGGGCACTGCGGCCGGTGAGGCGATGACCCTGATGCGCCGGGCGAGCAAGGCTCCCGGGGACGCCGTGCTGCTCGTGGACAGCCACCTGTTCCCGCAGACGAGGGCCGTCATCGCCACCCGGGCACGCCCGGCCGGCATCGACGTGGCCGAGGCGGACCTGAGCGGCGTCGCCGACGCGGCCGCGCTGGCCCGGGCCGCCGGGGGCCGCCCCGTGTTCGGCGTGCTCGTGCAGTACCCCGACGCCCGGGGCCAGATCAGTGACTTCCGCGCCCTGACCCAGGCGGTGCACGCCGGGAAGGGCCTGGTCACTGCGTGCGCCGACCTGCTCGCGCTGACGCTGCTCACCCCTCCCGGGGAGTGGGGCGCCGACGTCGTCGTCGGCAGCGCGCAGCGGTTCGGGGTGCCGATGCAGTTCGGCGGCCCGCACGCGGGGTACATGGCCATCCGCAAGGGCCTGGAGCGCACGATGCCCGGACGGCTCGTGGGGATCAGTGTCGACGCCTCGGGCGCGCCCGCGTTCCGGCTGGCGCTGCAGACCCGCGAGCAGCACATCCGCCGTGAGAAGGCGACCAGCAACATCTGCACCGCGCAGGTGCTGCTGGCGGTGCTGGCCTCGATGTACGCGGTCTACCACGGCCCCTCGGGGCTGCGGCGGCTGGCGGCCCGGATCAACGCCCAGGCCACCGTCATCGCCGGGGCACTCACCTCGGCCGGCGTGCGGGTGGTCAACGACCGCTGGTTCGACACGCTCACCGTCTCGGTGCCCGGCCGGGCCTCGCAGGTCACCCTCAAGGCCCTGGCCCGCAACATCAACATCTGGCGGGCCGACGACGACACCGTCTCCCTCAGCTGCGATGAGACCACCACCGCCGGCACCATCTCGCGGCTGCTGGACGCCTTCGGGGTCCGCCTGAGCGCCGAGCAGGCCGAGCAGCGGGTCGCCGAGCTGACCGGCGACGAGGAGGCCGTGCCGGCCCGGCTGGCCGCAGCCTGGGGCGAGCAGTTCGCGCGGACCTCGCCGTACCTGACGGCTGAGGCGTTCAACTGCGTGCACTCCGAGTCGCAGATGCTGCGCTACCAGCGGCGGCTATCCGACCGGGACTACGCCCTCGACCGGGGGATGATCCCGCTGGGCTCGTGCACGATGAAGCTCAACGCCGCCACCGAGATGGAGGCGATCACGTGGCCGCAGTTCGCCGACCTGCACCCGTTCGCCCCCGCCGATCAGACCCAGGGCATCCGCGAGCTCATCAGCGAGGTGAGCGACTGGCTCCTGGAGGTCACCGGCTATGACGCGATCACATTGCAGCCCAACTCCGGTGCCGCCGGAGAGCTGGCCGCGCTGACCGCGATCCGCGACTATCACGCCTCCCGGGGGCAGGGGGAGCGGGACGTCTGCCTCATCCCCGCCAGCGCGCACGGCACCAACGCCGCCAGCGCGGTCATGGCCGGTTTCCGGGTGGTCGTGGTGGGCACCGCCGGCGACGGCTCGATCGCCCTGGCGGACCTGGAGGCCCAGCTGGCCGCCCACGAGGGCAAGGTCGGCGCGATCATGATCACCTACCCGTCCACGCACGGGGTCTACGAGGACACCATCGAGCGGCTGACCGGCCTGGTGCACGCCGCCGGGGGGCAGGTGTACATCGACGGCGCCAACATGAACGCGCTGGTCGGCGTGGCCAAGCCGGGCCGGTTCGGGGGAGACGCGAGCCACCTGAACCTGCACAAGACGTTCGCCATCCCGCACGGCGGCGGCGGGCCGGGCGTCGGCCCGGTGGGAGTGAAAGCGCATCTGGCTCCGTTCCTGCCCAACCACCCGCTGGACCGCTCAGCCGGCCCGGCGACCAGCTCAGGCCCGTGCGCCTCGGCCCCGTTCGGCTCCGCCGGGGTGCTGCCGATCACGTGGGCGTACCTGCGGCTCATGGGCGGCGAGGGGCTCACCCGGGCAACGAAGGTGGCGGTGCTCAACGCCAACTACATCGCGGCCCGGCTGCGCGGGCACTACCCGGTGCTGTACAGCGGCCCGGGCGGGATCGTGGCGCACGAGTGCATCCTCGACCTGCGCGAGCTGACCCGCAGCAGCGGGATCACCGTCGATGACGTCGCCAAGCGGCTCATCGACTTCGGGTTCCACGCCCCGACGATGTCGTTCCCCGTGGCCGGGACGCTCATGGTCGAGCCCACCGAATCGGAGGACAAGGGCGAGCTCGACCGGTTCTGCGAGGCCATGATCGCCATCCGCGGCGAGATCCAGCAGGTCATCGACGGGAACGTGGCCGCGGCGGACAGTCCGCTGCGCGGCGCGCCGCACACCGCCGAGTGCCTCACCGGCCCGTGGGAGCACGGGTACAGCCGCGCCGAGGCGGTGTACCCGCCCGGGGTGGACCCGCGCTCGAAGTACTGGCCGCCGGTGCGCCGGATCGACAACGCCTACGGCGACCGTCACCTGGTGTGCACCTGCCCGCCGCCGGAGGCCTTCGAGTCCTGAAGCCGCTCCCCGGCCGGGTGCGCTGCCCCGCCCCGGCCGGGTGCGGTCCTGAGCCGGGCACGGTCCCGGGCGGAGCCCCGATTCCGTTGTGCCCCAGCGGGCCTGCCGGTACCCCTCGCGTGATGTGATGTACATCATGCCGGTAGCGAGCCGGCACCGACGAGGGGAGCCGTCTGCCATGGGACGGAACATCGCATCCGCCGACTGGGATTACTCCCAGCCACAGCGTTACCGGGAGAAGGTCAGGCTCGATCTCGACGTCCTCGAGCGGCTGCTGGAAAGCGGCCGGTTCGCGGGCCAGAGCCTCATGACCGGCGTCGAGCTCGAACTGGAGATCATCGACGCCGAGGGCGGGCCATCATTCAGCAACGCCGCCATCATCGACCTGCTCGGCGATCCCGGCGTCGTCCCCGAGCTGGCCCGGTTCAACCTGGAGGTCAGCACCGAGCCGCGCACCCTGGCCGGGGACGCGCTGCTGCGCCTGCAAGCCGACCTGGAGCACGCGCTGGCCCGGCTGAACGACGCCGCGGCCACGCTGGGCGCCTCGGTCATGCCGATCGGCATCCTGCCCACGCTGCGGCCAGGGCACCTGCGCGGCGACTGGATGACCGCCTCCGCCCGGTTCCGGGCCCTCAACGACGCGGTGATGCGCGCCCGGGGCGAGGACGTCACCCTGGACATCTCCGGGACGACGGGGGAGTGGCTGCGGCTGGGCTGGCCCTCGATCGCCCCGGAGGCGGCGTGCACCTCCTTCCAGCTGCACACCCAGGTCACCCCGGGCGATTTCGCCCGGGTGTGGAACGCCTCCCAGGCCCTGGCCGGGGTGCAGGTCGCCCTCGGGGCGAATTCCCCGTTCTTCTTCGGCAAGGCGCTGTGGCACGAGAGCCGGGTGCCGGTGTTCACCCAGGCGGTCGACACCCGCCCGGCGGAGCTGGCCAACCAGGGCGTCCGGCCGCGGGTCAACTTCGGTGACAACTGGATCACCTCGATCTTCGACCTGTTCGAGGACAATGTGCGGCACTTCCCGGCGCTGCTGCCCGAGCTGAGCGACGAGGACCCGGTGGCCGAGTTCGAGGCCGGCCGCTCACCGGGGCTGCCCGAGCTGACCTTGCACAACGGCACCGTGTACCGCTGGAACCGGCCGATCTACGACACCGGGGACGGTGACCCCCATCTGCGGGTCGAGAACCGGGTGCTGCCGGCCGGGCCGACCGCGGCCGACATGGTCGCCAATGCGGCTTTCTTCTTCGGGGCGGTGCGGTTCTTCGCCACCGAGACCCGCCCGATCTGGTCCCGGATGAGCTTCTCCGCAGCAGAGGACAACTTCTTCAGCGGCGCCCGCAGCGGCTACGATGCCCGGCTGTACTGGCCCGGCACGGGCAGGATCAGCCCGGACGATCTGGTCCTCAAGCACCTGCTCAGCATCGCCGAGGCCGGGCTGCGCGATCTGGGCGCCTCGGAGAAGGCCCGCAGCACCTACCTGGGCATCATCGAGGCGCGGGCCCTGGCGCGCACCAGCGGAGCGGCCTGGCAGATCGACTGCGTGCAGGCCCTCGAGTCGGGCGGGCTGACCCGGGAGCAGGCGCTGGCCACGATGACCCGGCTGTACTCGGCTCACTCCCGCCGCGGGACGCCGGTGCACATGTGGCCGCTGCCCGTGCTGGAAGCCGCCGACCGGTGAGGGCGCCGCGCCGCTGACCGCCCCTGGCCGGGCCGCACCCAGGCGAGCCGCCCAGGGATGCACGGGTCCTGCGGCCCTGGCCAGGCCCCTGCTTCCCGCGGTCGCACTGATCAGCCCGTGCGCGCTCCGCCGCGCAGTGGCGGGCGATAGGCTCGGCTGCACGGCTCTGCCCTGTACTTGCCATGTTCCCGACAGGAAAGTTGGTTGCCATGTCCGTCAAGCGCGTCGCCCTGCTCACTGCCGGTGGCTTCGCTCCATGTCTGTCCTCCGCCGTCGGTGGCCTCATCGAGAAGTACTCGCAGGTCGCGCCCGAGATCGAGATCATCGCCTACAAGTACGGTTACCAGGGCCTGCTCACTGGTGACTTCCTCACCGTCACCCCTGAGGTGCGGGCCAGCGCGGCCGAGCTGCACAAGTTCGGCGGCTCCCCGATCGGCAACTCCCGGGTCAAGCTCACCAACACGGCGGACCTGGTCAAGCGCGGCCTGGTCGCCGAGGGCGTGGACCCGCTGGAGTACGCCGCGCAGCGCCTGCACGACGATGGCGTCGACGTGCTGCACACCATCGGCGGCGACGACACCAACACCACCGCCGCCGACCTGGCCGCCCACCTGGAGAAGAACGGCCACCCGATGGTCGTCGTGGGCCTGCCCAAGACCATCGACAACGACATCGTGCCGATCCGCCAGTCCCTCGGCGCCGACACCGCCGCCGCCTACGGAGCCCGGTTCGCCCAGAACGTCATCGCCGAGCACAACTCCGGCTCGCGGATGCTCATCGTGCACGAGGTCATGGGCCGGAACTGCGGCTGGCTGACCGCCGCCACCGCCCGCAAGTACCGCGAATGGCTCGCCTCCCGCACGTGGGTGCCCGGGATCGGCCTGGACCGGCGCGCCTGGGACATCCACGGCGTGTACGTTCCCGAGGCCCCGGTTGACCTGGAGGCCGAGGCTGAGCGCCTGCGCACGGTGATGGACGAGGCCGGCTGCGTCAACCTGTTCATCTCCGAGGGCGCCGGCGTGGACGACATCGTCGCGCTCATGGAGGCCAGCGGCCAGGAGGTCCCGCGGGATGCCTTCGGCCACGTGCGCCTCAACGAGATCAACCCGGGTGCCTGGTTCGGCAAGCAGTTCGCCGAACTGCTCGGTGCCGAGAAGGTCAACGTGCAGAAGTCGGGTTACTACGCCCGCTCCGGTGCGGCCAACGAGTACGACCTGGCCCTCATCAAGTCGATGACCGACCTGGCGGTCGACTCCGCGCTCAAGGGCGAGCCGGGCGTGATCGGCAATGACGAGGAACGC
>CAMCQD010000035.1 GCA_945876925.1 uncultured Dermatophilus sp. | reverse complement strand
TGCCGGCGGCTCGCGAGTTGTGTGATGGGTATCACTCCAAGAAACTGGTACTGCGGTACTGAAATTATTGGCACCCTGGTACTAGAGTCCATCTCGGACGGACGTTCCAGCCCGATCAGGGCCTGGGGCCACAGCAACTCGATGAGGAGATGAGCCACGATGCCATACCGGGTTTCCTCTGAGGTCGGCGAACTCCGCCAGGTGATCGTGCATCGCCCCGGCCGCGAGATGGACCGGCTCACGCCGTCAAATAAAGACGCCCTCCTGTTCGATGACGTCCTGTGGACCGAGCGTGCCCAGCAGGAGCACGATGCGTTCGTAGCCGCGCTCCGCGGGGAGGGCGCGGAGGTGCTGTACGTCCAGGATCTGCTCGCCGAGGCGCTGGAGGTCCCGGAAGCACGGGAGTACGTCTCCGCCGAGACCTTCGAGGAGCGGTGGTACGGCACCACCGCCACACGGATCATGCGGGAGTACGCAGACTCCCTCACGCCCGCCGAGCTCGCCGAGCTCGTCGTCGCCGGGATCACGACGAGCGAGCTGGTGGCGGCCACGGGCCAGGCGGACTCGGCCTACCTCGCCCGCAACGCCGATGACTTCATGGCGCTGCGCTGCCTGCCCAACCACCTGTTCACCCGCGACACCTCCTGCTGGGTGCACGAGGGCGTCTCGGTCAATTCGATGCAGATGGTCGCCCGCATGCGCGAGACGATCAACTTCGAGGCCATCTACCGCTGGCACCCGCGATTCGCCGGCGGCGGCTTCGAGCGCTGGTCCGGGGGGATGAACGACGGCCCGGCCACGATCGAGGGCGGTGATGTCGCGGTCATCGGCAACGGCGCGGTCCTCATCGGGATCTCGCAGCGGACCACCGCTGCCGGCGTGGAGCGCCTCGCGCGCCGGCTGCTGTGGGGCGGCTCGGGCATCACCACCGTCGTCGGCCTCCTCATGAAGGAGGAGCGCGCGATGATGCACCTCGACACCGTCCTCACGATGGTGAACCAGGACACCTTCCTGAAGTACAAGCTCCTGGGCATGCTGCCGAGCGTCACCATCACCCGGGGCGCGCACCCCGGCGAGATCGCGGTCGAGCGGGCACCCGGGGACGACATGCACGCGGTGATCGCCCGCGCGCTGGACCTGCCCGCCATCCGCGTCCTCACGACGCCGGAGAACAACCTCTCCGCCGAGCGCGGCCAGTGGAACGACGCGTGCAACGTGCTCGCGCAGCGCCCCAACGTGGTCTACGCCTACGACCGCAACACCGTGGCGAACGCCTACCTGGAATCCGAGGGCGTCCGGGTCATCACCGTCCCCGGTGGTGAACTCGGCCGCGGCCGCGGCGGGCCCCGCTGCATGAGCTGCCCGACCCTGCGCGACGACCTCTAGACCCCTCCGCTTACCGACCCGAGATCGAACGAGATAGGAACCCCATGAGCATCTCCCTGACGGGCCGCCACTTCCTCAAGGAACTCGACTTCACCCGCGAGGAATGGCTGTACCTCCTCGAGCTGGCCGCGACGCTGAAGGCCGCCAAGAAGGAACGGCGCGAGAAGAAGTACCTGGTCGACAAGAACATCGCGCTCATCTTCGAGAAGACCTCGACGAGGACCCGGTGCTCCTTCGAGGTCGCCGCCTTCGACCAGGGTGCCCACGTGACCTACCTCGACCCGACCGGTTCCCAGATGGGCCACAAGGAGTCGGTGGAGGACACCGCGCGGGTGCTCGGCCGGTACTACGACGGCATCGAGTTCCGCGGGAAGAAGCAGGAGCACGTCGAGACGCTGGCGCGGCTGTCCGGCGTCCCCGTCTGGAACGGGCTCACCGACGAGTGGCACCCCACCCAGATGCTCGCCGACCAGCTCACCATGCGGGAGCACTCGGGCAAGGACTACGCGGACATCACGTTCGCCTACGTCGGCGACACCCGCAACAACGTGGCCAACTCCCTGCTCGTGGCCGGCGCGCTGGTCGGCATGGACGTGCGGATGGTCGGGCCGAAGGAGCTGGAGACGGATCCCGAGGTGTTCCAGGCCGCGGAGAAGCTCGCGCAGGCCTCCGGCGGGAAGGTTACCTTCACCGACGACCCCAAGGCGGGCGTGGCAGGCTGCGACTTCCTCTACACCGACGTGTGGGTCTCGATGGGGGAGCCGAAGGAAGTCTGGGACTCGCGGATCGCCCAGCTCTCGCCCTACCAGGTCAACGCTGAGCTGCTCGCCGCTACCGGCAACCCCGGCTGCAAGTTCCTGCACTGCCTGCCGGCCTTCCATGACCGCAACACCACGGTCGGCGAGGACATCTACCAGAAGACCGGCCTGGATGCCCTGGAAGTCACCGGCGACGTCTTCGAGTCCGAGGCGTCCGTGGTCTTCGACCAGGCCGAGAACCGGATGCACACCATCAAGGCGGTCATGGTCGCCACCCTGGGCGAAGGGCTGGAGGACTGATATGCGCATCGTCGTGGCACTGGGGGGCAACGCCCTCCTGCAGCGCGGCGAGAAGCCGGATGCGCTGCCGCAGATCGAGAACGTGCGGACCGCCGTCGACTCCCTGGGCCTGCTCGCCGAGGAGCACGATCTCGTGCTCACCCACGGCAACGGACCCCAGGTGGGCGTCCTGGCCCTGCAGTCGGCCAATGACGAGACGCTCAGCGAGCCGTACCCGTTCGACACCCTCGGCGCGATGACGCAGGGCATGATCGGCTACTGGATGCTCCAGGCGCTCCAGAACCGGCTGCCCGACCGCTCCGTGGCCTCCGTCGTCAACCAGACCCTCGTCCTCGCCGGCGACCCGGCGTTCGCCAACCCCACGAAGTTCGTGGGAGCCGTGTACACCGAGGAGGAGGCCCGCCGGTACGAGGAGGAACGCGGCTGGGTGATGAAGCCCGACGGGAAGTACTTCCGCCGCGTCGTCGCCTCCCCGCAGCCGCAGCGCATCGTCGAGACGCGCGTCATCCGCACCCTCGTGGACTCCGGCGCGGTCGTCGTGTGCTCCGGCGGCGGCGGCATCCCCGTGGTGCGCGATGAGAACGGCAACCGGACTGGCGTCGAGGCCGTGATCGACAAGGACCTGACGGGTGCCGTGCTCGCCGAGTCCCTCGACGCGGACTTCTTCATGATCCTCACGGATGTGCCGGCCGTCATGGAGGACTTCGGTACCCCCCAGCAGCGTGAGATCAACCGGGCCACGCCTGCCTTCCTGCGTGGCAAGGGCTTCGCTGCCGGGTCCATGGGGCCGAAGGTCGAGGCCGCCTGCCGCTTCGTCGAGCTCACCGGAGCCGTCGCCGCGATCGGCAAGCTCGAGGACGCCCCGAAGATCATCCGGGGCGAGGCCGGCACGATCATCACCCCGGGCGGCTACTACGGGGGCCTCGTGAACGGCATGCCATCCACTTTCGACCCTGCCCGCATTCCCTGACCGGGAATCGGCCCGCCCGCATTATCTGGTGCCTCCCGCGCGGCACCACCAAGGATCCGGGTGCCCGGACCGGGTACCCGAACGAGGAGAAGAGGAGTCATGACAAAGATCGTCAACTCTTGGAACGACTTCGACCCGCTGAAGCACGTGATCGTCGGTAAGGCCGACTTCAGTGTCATTCCCGAGGAAGAGCCCGCCACTTCAGAGAAGGTTCCGATCGACTCCGAGATGCGTGGCATGTGGGGCCCCCGTCCCACCGCCACCGTCGAGAAGGCCAACGAGGCTCTGGACCGCCTGGTCAAGGAGCTGGAGAGCCGGGGCGTCAAGGTTGACCGGCCCACCCCGCTGCAGTGGAACCAGGCGATGGGTACGCCCGACTTCCGGGTGAACTCCGGTTTCACCCAGATGCCGCCCCGCGACATCCTCCTCACCATGGGCAACGAGATCCTGTCCTCGGCTAACTCGTTCCGCTGCCGGTACTTCGAGTACCTGGCCTACTGGCCGCTCATGAGCAAGTACTTCGACGAGGACCCGGAGTTCAAGTGGACCCAGGCCCCGCGTCCGCGGCTGACCGACAAGTCGTACAAGCACAACTACTACGACGAGAAGATCAGCCTCGAGGAGCGCCTGGAGCGCACCGCGAACCTCGACTTCGTCACCACCGAGATCGAGCCGATGTGGGACGCCGCCGACGTGCTGCGCCTGGGCAAGGACCTGTTCATCCAGCACGGCCTGACCACCAACCGCAAGGCCATGGAGTGGTTCAAGCGGTACTACCCGGACCACCGCATCCACGCGGTGAACTTCCCCGGCGACCCCTACCCGATCCACATCGACGCGACCTTCGTGCCGCTGCGTCCGGGCCTCATCATTAACAACCCGCACCGTCGCCTGCCCGAGGAGCAGCGCAAGATCTTCGAGGCGAACGACTGGCAGATCGTGGACGCGGCGATGCCGGCTCACGACACCCCGCCGCCGCTGTGCTACTCCTCGGTGTGGCTGTCGATGAACTGCCTCGTCCTCGACCACAAGAACGTCATCGTCGAGGCGTCCGAGGTGCACCAGCTGGAGCAGATGGAGAAGCTCGGGATGAACCCGATCCCGGTCGACTTCCGGGACGCCTACGCCTTCGGCGGCGGCCTGCACTGCGCCACCGCTGACGTGTACCGCGAGGGCACGTGTGTGGACTACTTCCCGAACCAGGTCGAGGACCCCCCCCTCGTCTGACCCCCCGGCTGCCCCGGGCGGGAGCTATCCCGTCCGGGGCGGCCCCGTACCCGGCGCGCGTCCTGCCCGGGGCGCGCGCTCCCCCTCACGCATCGTCAGGCCCTTCTCCGCCGGTATCCCCCCGGCCGGAGTGACCGCAAAGGAGCGGATCAGCATGGACCAGAAGAGCCGGCTCAAGCTCATGGGTTTCGCGACCATGTTCATGTCCTCGAGTCTCATGGGAGGTATCGGCGCATTCGCCCGCTATATCGAGGCGCCCGGTCTTTTCATCTCCTTCTGCCGAAATTTCGCCGGTCTCATCGGAATGACGCTGATATACCTCGCGGCCCGCAGATTCGCGAAGTTCCAGGGGTTTAAGTTCTCCCCGTCTATCCTCCTCACGGGTGTGTTCCTCGCGCTCCTCTCCGGCCTGTACGTCATGTCCACTCAGATGACGACGCTGTCCAACGCCGCGTTCCTCATCTACACCGGTCCCATCTACTCCACGATCCTGGCGACTATCTTCCTCAAGGAGCCGTTCACGCGCGCCACGGCCATCTCGCTCCTGGCCGTCTTCGTCGGGTGCCTGCTCATCATCGGCATCGTCAGCTACACCCCCGGTGAAGGCTTCGTCGTGAGCCTCAGCCTCGACCCGCAGTACTTCCTCGGGAACATGGTGGCGCTCGCCTCCGGCGTCGCCTACGGGCTCTTCCTCTTCTTCAGCCGCTACCGCACCGATGTGGACTCCGACCTGCGCGCGTACACCAACTTCATCTTCGCGGTCCTCACCCTGGGGGCCATCCTCCTCGTCACCCGGCCCGACCTGAGCGGGATGACCACCCGTGGCTGGATCGTGCTCATCTTCGCGGCCTTCGTGACGGGTTTCGGGGCCTTCTATCTCCTCACCGCCGCCTCCAGGATCCTGCTCGCCGGGGAACTGGCGACGATCTCCTACCAGGAGACGATCATGGCGACGATCCTCGGCATCGCCCTCTTCTCCGAGCCGATCACGCTCACGCAGGCTGCGGGAGGCTTGCTCATCATCCTGGGCGGCGTGGCGCAGATCCTCTTCTCGACCAAACATCAGCCATCCGCCGGAGTCGAGTACGCAGAGCGAATGGCCGGGCAGCATTAAGCTCTGACATAGAGACCCTCAAGGGAGCTGAGAAGCATGAACGATGAAGTGAACATCACCCGCCTGGACGCCTTCACCTACCGGGAGAGGATCGCCGGAGGTGAGACGATCGTTCTGATCCCGGTGGGCTCAGTGGAGCAGCACGGTGCCCATATGCCGCTGGGAGTCGACTCGCTGCTGTCCACTAAGATGTCCGAGCTGGCAGCGGCTAAAATCGGCGCGCTCGTCGGTCCCGTCATGAGCCTGGGCTACAAGTCCCAGCAGCGCTCTGGTGGCGGAAATCACATTGCCGGAACCTTCGGATTCGATGCGGCCACGGTAATCGGCGCATGCCGCACCCTGGTTCGCGAGTTCGCCCGGCACGGGGTGAGGAAGCTCGTCTTCGTCAACGGCCACTACGAGAATTACCAGTTCATCTATGAGGGGGCCGACCTCGCCGTGCGGGATCTCGCGGGCCCGGATCAGCCGTCCGTGATGATGCTGTCCTACTGGGATTTCGTCACTCCGGAAGTCATCGCGAAACTCTATCCCGCAGGCTTCCCGGGCTGGGATGTCGAGCACGGCGGCGTCATGGAAACCTCCCTCATGCTCGAGCACTTCCCCGCGCTCGTCCGGATGGACCGGCTCATCGACCACCCGGCGGCCGAGCTCCCGCTGTACGACCTGCTGCCGGCGGACCCGTCGCTGACTCCCGCATCTGGCTGCCTGTCATCGGGGAAGGAATCAACTGCCGAGAAAGGGCAGGTGCTCACCGATTCGATCGTGGCCGGGATGGCCGATGCCATCTTGAGCCGGTTCTGATCGGCTGCCGTCATGAATTCCCGGCCATCTGAGCCGTCCGGGACCGCCGGGGCTGACCGGCCTGGGGTGATTCTCGGCCCGGAAGGTCTTGGGTGTGGCGATGACGCGATCATCAAGGTCTTGAGCCTGGCGGTCGTGGGTGGTGTCGTCGTGGTCGCTGTGGTGTCGGCTGAGGGTGCCGCCAGCGCGATCGGGGGATTCCGGACCGGGGTCACCCAGTACTTCACGTGGTACTTCGTCGTCCTTGCCTCGCTCGCGCTGTTCTACTGCGTCTACATGGCGGCCTCCCGGCGCGGGCGGATCGTCCTCGCCGGGCCGGACGCGAAACCCGAATACGGGAACTTCGCCTGGTACTCCATGCTCTTCGCCTGCGGGCAGGGGATCGGCCTCATCTTCTGGTCCGTTGCCGAGCCGATCATGGTCCGGCACGACAATCCGCTCGCCGGCCGGGTGGGCCTGGATGCCGTCGACGGGGCGCTCATCTGGAGTTATTTCCACTGGGCGGTCCACGCCTGGGCGATTTACTGCGTCGTCGCGCTGTGCCTGGCGATCTCGTTCCACAACGGCAAGGCCCCGCTGACGTTCCGCGACGCGGTCGTCGGGGTGATCCCGCCGGCCGCGCAGCGGACCGCGGGCCTGGTCGTCGAGGTCGTGGCCATCCTGGCAACCGTGTTCGGCCTATCGACGTCCTTCGCGTTCGCGGCGATGCAACTGGGGGCCGGGCTCTCGCAGACCTTCGGGGTCGAGAACGCGGGGATACTCCGGGTCGGCGTCATCGCGGGCATCGCCGTCGTGGCCGCGATCAGCGTGTACATCGGCATCGAGAAGGGGATGAAGCGGATCAGCGAGGCCAACTCCGCGCTCAGCATCCTGCTGGTGGTATCCGTTCTCGTATTCGGCCCGACGCTGTACATCCTCTCCATCGTCCCGCAGACCATCGGCGAGTACGGGGCCTCGATGCTGTGGATGGGGCTATGGACAGACGCCGCCGGCGCCATGTCACCCATCGAGAGCTGGATGAACAGCTGGAACGGGTGGTGGACCGTCTTCATCTGGTGCTGGTGCTGGGCGTTCTCGCCGTTCGTCGGGTCGTTCATCGCCCGGATCTCGAAGGGGCGGACGATCCGCGAGTTCGTCATCGGAGTGCTGGGCGTCCCCTCGGTTATCTGCGTGATCTGGATCGGCGCCGTCGGCGGGGCCGCGATCTTCTTCGACGACGCCAGCGGCGGAGCCGTGACCGAGGCCGTCAACCGCGACACCTC
The DNA here is from genome assembly GCA_945876925.1 of uncultured Dermatophilus sp. Lineage (GTDB taxonomy): Bacteria > Actinomycetota > Actinomycetes > Actinomycetales > Dermatophilaceae > Dermatophilus. The sequence continues at coordinate 1,925 of CAMCQD010000035.1, read as the reverse complement.
GCTGGGGCTGTTCGCCATGCTCAAGCAGATCGAATGGGCCCCGGTCTCATTCGCGCTCCTGCTCGTGGCCACCATCTTGGTAGGCACGTACTTCATCACGTCGCTCGATTCGGGGGTGCACGCGCTGGCCGGCTTCGTCGCCTCGGCGTCCAGGCCCTCGAAGACCTTCCGGGCCGCTCTCGTCGTCGGCATCGCCCTCATCGCGTTCCTCCTGCTCACGATCGGCGGGGAGAGCGTGGTGGGCACGGTCCAGACGGGAACGATCATCGGGGCGCTCCCGTACACCGTGGTGGTGCTGCTCATGATGGCAAATACCCTGCGCGTCACCCGGGATCCGGAACCGGAGCGCCCGCTGGAGGGCCAGGGCGCGCAGCCCGCGAGCAGATTGCCCGGGGGGTCGTGAGGAGTGCGCTGATCCAGAGGCTGTCCGCCATCCGCGCGGCATCGCCCACGTGACTACATGACGGGCCGGGACCAGGTTCGCCGGTCCCGGCCCGCTACCGGAAGCTGGCCGGATACCCGCCGGTTTCCCTTCCGTGCGCCAATGAGGCGGCGGTCTTTACTTTCCGGGAGATAGCCGGCTGTCAGCCAGGCCCTTTGGGGCGGCGTTGCGGTCCTCCTGCGCGAAATGAAGTCCGTGACGCCTTCAGCTGCCAGCCGCTACGGGGGCTGGCGCATTTCCCGAAATCAGGTCCTAACCCGGAGGGGGATAACGTCTAATGTCTAGAACACCAGCAACCCTGTCGCCGGAAGGCGCCACCGTGCCCGGGGCTGTCATGAACAAGAAGCTCGGCTTCATCGCCATGATCCTCTCGGCGACCGGCATGGGGCTTGTCGGTACCTTCGGTCGCCTGGCCACGCCCATCAACCCCGCGACCGGCACGAAATACATCATCGGGGACTTCCTCGCGTTCGGCCGGATGACCGTGGGGGCACTGGGGATGGTGCTCATCCTGCTGGCAGTCCGTAAGATCGCCTTGCTGCGCACCACGAAGATCTCGTTCACGGTAGTCGCCGGCGGCCTGTCCATCGGCATGTCGCTCGCGTTCTACGTCTCCTCGACCCTCATGACCTCCATCGCGAACGCCGTGTTCCTCATCTACACCGGGCCGTTGTTCTCGGCGATCCTCGCGTGGATCTTCCTCAAGGAGAAGATCTCGCTCAAGCAGGCCTTCTACCTCGTGCTCGTCTTCGTCGGCATGCTCATGACCATCGGCCTCATCAACTACACGGCGGGCGAGGGCCTGACGCTCGGTCTCGAGCTCGGCACGAACTCAAAGTACCCGAACAAGGTCGTCGGTGACATCTTCGGTCTCGTCTCGGGTCTCTTCTACGGGCTGGCCCTCTTCTTCTACCGCTACCGCGGCGACATCGATTCCGAAGTCCGGGCGTTCTGGAACTTCGTGTTCGGTGCCCTCGGGGCGATCGTCGTCATGGTCTTCCGGATCATGACCCTGGACAGCACGAACCCGCTGCAGGTCATGACGAGCAGTAACTCGGCGTGGGCGAGCGGCATGTTCGTCGTCTGCGGCCTGTTCGCCCTGGGCTTCCTCGTCGTAGCCGGGAAGAACCTCCTCGCCGTAGAACTCTCGACCACCTCGTACTGGGAGTGCGTGGTGGCGCTCTTCCTCGGGCTCTTCTTCTGGAATGAAGCCCTCACCCCGATCGGCCTGATCGGCGGCCTCCTCATCGTCGTCGGGGGAATGGCCCCGATCTTCGACATCTTCACCAAGAAGGACTCCGGCAGCGGGCCGCCCCCCGGGGAAGACCCCGCACCCGGGGCCGCACCGCCGGCCAGGGCGGTTCACTAAGGCACCGGCGTGGGGCGGCGGCGGGGTAGGGGGCGGCCCCACACGGTGGTTTGGCGGGGTCATCTTTTCGGGGGGGGGGGGTTTTTAATAGCAGGATGGGAAAAAAAAAAAAAA